>NZ_JALBWM010000012.1 GCF_023895975.1 Microbulbifer okhotskensis | reverse complement strand
ACGAGCAGTACAGTGACTATGGGGCTATAGCTGTATGAAACTGTCCGAAGTGTTGTACGTCTAAGATGGCTACATAATTTCTTTCTGAATTTGAATGACGATAAAAAGGAATTGCAATGTTTAAGGTTTTCACAATCATGTTTGCTTTGATGTTGATTGGATGTGGCACTGCCAGTACTGTTGGGCGGGATAACCATACTGTAGGCAGCGCACTAACCAGGGGGGGCTCATACTGCGAAAGTATGCCCCGTATGTATAGCGGGGTTGCTTACAACGTATGTAAAATGAACTCCAAACCAAAGAATTTCGGCACTATCATCTTGGCCTGTACTGTCGTCGACTCAATGTTCTCGGCAGTGCTGGATACTACTGTCCTTCCTTATACAATTTTTTCCCAAAGAAAATATGGAAATTTTGAATTACGTGAGCATATCCGCTAGTCAGGTTTAATTGTCGCCGGGGGGCACTGACCTCTATTGAAAATAGAGGTGGTGTCCGAGCTTCTGTGCAAGCACTGTGATTTGAATTGTTGATTCCGTATAAAAGGGAAGGCCGGCGTTAACGCCGGTTGTTAAGTTCTCGCCACAATTCGCCATTATTGAACCCTATTTCTGCCCGCTTCGCTGCCGCCTTTCGCCCACTTTCCCGTTTTTAATGACTCCAGCTTCCAATTTAAAAGTGGAGAGAAGTTTGTGAACAGGGTGATGTTATTTGGGCAGCGGTTTCATAAAGATGATCTGATGCTACCGACGGAGGAATATTATCGTCGCCGCCAAAAAGCCGGGGGGGCGGGCCGTTGGTTATTATTTATCGTGGTTGTAATGGCGGTGGTGATTGCAGCAATCGGGGCTGAGGTCAATGCGCAGGAACTTCCCGGTGTCAGTGATGTTGTTCAAGCGGAGCCTGCCGAGGTGGTTACCCTGGATGAAGTGAAAGCTGGGGACCTGCTGTTTACCGGAAGTAAGCCGGGAAAATATATTCCGGCGGTGCACCTGGACAGCCGGGTCAGCATTTCTGTACGCGGTTTGGTTGCGGAGGTAGAGCTTCAACAGCAGTTTAAAAATACCAGTGGTACTTGGCGGGAAGCTGTCTACGTCCTGCCTTTGCCTGAGCAGGCAGCGGTGGCAGGGCTCGAGATCCTGGTGGGCGAGCGCCGTATTGTCGGTAAGGTGCGCGAGCGAAAAGAGGCGGCCAAGATTTATAAGGCCGCTCGAGCAGCGGGTAAGCGCGCTGCTCTGCTGGAGCAACAGCGTCCGAACCTGTTCACCAATAAAGTCGCCAATATTGCCCCCGATGAGACGGTGCAAATTAACATTCGCTACTTGCAGCCAGTCAATTATGACAGCGGCGTTTTTTCACTGCGTATGCCCACCACACTGACCCCGCGCTATATCCCTGGAATACCAGCTTTGCCGCAGGCGCTGAACGCTGATGAGCTGGCGTTGGTTGCAGAGAACAGTGGTTGGGCGCTTCCCTCCGATCAAGTGCCGGACGCCACGGCAATAACTCCGTTCATGCTGCCGGCAAAAGAGTTGGAAGCGCTCGGTAGTCATAATATTTCTATCCTAGTAGATCTGCACGGCGGCCTGCCGCTGGCAAAGATCGATAGTCCCTATCACGATATCGATATCGACAAGAAAGGCGAGGGCCGCTATCAAATCCAGCTGCGAGATGGCACTGCTGCAATGGACCGGGACTTTTTATTGAACTGGCGACCGCGTACATCTGCTATGCCGCGCGCGGCGCTGTTTAGCGAAAAAATTACGGTGGAAGAGGGTGGTGAGGAAAAGGCTGGCGCCTATTTGCAGGTTATGCTGTTACCCCCCAGTGATAGCGCGAGCGTCCAGCGCTTGCCGAGAGAAGTGGTGTATGTGATCGATACCTCGGGCTCCATGTCAGGCAACTCTATTCGCCAGGCCAAAGAGAGCTTGACCCTGGCGCTTTCTCGTCTGCACGTCAACGATCGATTTAACGTGGTTGAGTTTAATAGCGCCCCCCGCGCTTTTTTCCCGCGCCCGGTAGCGGCGAGTGAGGAAAATATTCGCCGTGCGCGCGAGGGCATTGAAAGTTTGAAGGCAGACGGTGGTACAGAAATGGCATTGGCGCTGCGGATGGCGTTGGGACAGCAATTGCAGGATGACACCAGTTCGGTTCATCAAGTGGTATTTATCACCGATGGCGCAGTTGGCAATGAACGCGCGCTGTTTGAATTGATCAACGAGTCCCTGCATGACGCCCGCTTGTTTACCGTTGGCATTGGCTCGGCACCCAACAGCCACTTTATGCGTAAAGCCGCTCAGTTCGGGCGTGGTACTTTCGTCACCATCGGGGACATTTCCGAAGTGCGCGAGCGCATGCAGGCCCTGTTCGCCAGACTGGAAAACCCGATGGCTACCGACCTGCAGCTCAGTTGGCCACAAGGTATTGTCGCTGACGCGTACCCAAAGCGTATTCCCGACCTCTACCGTGGAGAACCTATGCAGTTGGTGGCAAGAGTTGATGGGGCTGACTTACAGGGCGATATCCAGTTGCGCGGACGTATTGCGGGTAAGCAGTTTGTGCGTAAGTTGGCGTTAACCCTGGATGGAAATTCAGATTCCAGTGGCATTGGCAGTGTGTGGGCGCGCAGCAAAATAGAGGCGCTGAGAGATCAGCAATTGCAGTCTGGAGAGCAGTCCGATGCGGGGTTGGCTTTGCGGGAGAAAATTTTGCAGTTGGCTCTGGCCCATCAGCTAGCCAGCCCTTACACCAGTTTTGTCGCCGTTGAAGAAGAGATTGCGCGCAGCCTTGAGAAGAAGTTATCTCGCAGCCCGGTTGCCAATATGGTGGCAAAAGGGCAGGTGTTACAACGGCAGGCGTACCCACGTACGGCGGTGGGCCTTTATGGGCAGATGTTGGCTGCGGCGATATTGTTGACGATGGCGGGGTTTCTGCGTCTCGGTCGCACAGTACGCAGTAATTTGACGCGCAGCCTGCGCCGTGTTTTGCCAGATCCGCGTCAGTCTGGCGCTGAAGCCCAGCCTCAAAGAGGTGTTGTGTAAGGATGATTCGCTCGCTGCTTTTTCTGCTGTGTCTTGGCACTGGTGTTTGGCAGTTGGGTTCTGCTGCTTGGCTTTTGGCGAAGGCCGAGTTGGCACAGTTGCTGATCGCTAATGCCTGGGAGGGGCAACTTCAGGGAGAGGGTGCGCAAAAGCCTTGGCCCTGGGCGGATACCTGGCCGGTGGCGAAATTGAAGTTGCAGGGGCAGGCTCCCCAGTTTGTGCTTGCGGGGGGCAGCGGTCAGGCGCTGGCGTTTGGTCCGGGTTTGCTGGCGGGCTCTGGTGATCCCGGCGGGGACCGCACAACGGTAATAGCGGCTCATCGCGATACCCACTTTTCCGGGCTTCAGTATTTAAAGTATGGCGCTGTGATCTATCTGCAGGACAGCAATGGTCACTGGCACAGTTACCGAGTGGTAGAGACCCGCATTGTGGATAGCGAGCGCGAGATGCTGCCAATATTTGCCGAGCGGGGGCTTTTGCTGGTTACTTGCTACCCTTTCGCGGCTCTCACTGCGGGAGGGCCCCTGCGTTACTTGGTCTACGCTGAATATCAATCCGGTGGGGAGCGGGTTCAGCTGTGATTGGCCCTAGCGCTTGAGGCTCGATTTTGTAATTGATTTTCTTGAGTTTTCCATAAAATGTTCCGGCAAATCCAGTATTTGGCAAATAATTGTTTTGTGTTTTAGTTTTATTTGTTACTAAGCGTCCTGTCTGGAAATTTTCTTGTAGTAATACTACAATCTCCTCCGCTAACAACCGGGAATGGGGTTTTGTCCGCCACTTTACGCGGACCCCGGAACAAATAATCACCGTCAAACTAGGCACTTGCGGGAGCAGACAGCGCCGCCTTTCCTCTCCGCCATACTCGAGTGAAGAATCACGCACTTTGCATTTGCGCCAACAAAGTTGGCGAATTGGCGGAACCCAGAAAAAAGGGAAGCTTTTTTTTGCCCGCGCTGTAGTTTGCCCGCGTACCGATTTTTGAGAAATAGACCGACTTGACGTCGCCTAATTCGCCGAGGAGCACTTGATGCACGAAGATACCGATAACCTCGAAACGCAGGAGTGGCTGGATGCGCTGCAAGCGGTTATCCGCTACAGCGGCAAAGAGCGCGCAGCCTTCCTTCTGAAGCAACTGTCCGATCGAGCTACTGATGTAGGGGTACAGCTCCCTGCGGCTATCACCACGCCCTATCGCAATACGATTCCGCCCAACGCTGAAAAGCGTATGCCCGGCGATCTGTTTATGGAGCGCCGTATCCGTTCCCTGATTCGCTGGAATGCCCTGGCGATGGTGGTGCGCGCCAACCAGAACAACGATGGCCTTGGCGGCCATATTTCGAGTTTTTCTTCCGCAGCAACCCTCTACGATGTGGGTTTTAACTACTTCTTCCGTGGCAATGAGGGCGAGGAACGTGGCGACCTGATTTTCTTCCAGGGCCACAGTGCGCCGGGCATTTATGCCCGTTCATACCTTGAAGGCCGCTTCGATGAAGGACAGCTGGACAACTTCCGCCGTGAAGTTAACGGCAATGGCCTGTCTTCCTACCCGCACCCCTGGTTGATGCCGGAATACTGGCAGTTCCCCACAGTTTCGATGGGGTTAGGGCCGATTCAGGCGATCTACCAGGCGCATATCATGCGCTACCTGTCCGCCCGCGGCCTGTCTCCGCGCGGCGATCGCAAAGTGTGGGCATTCCTCGGCGATGGTGAGTGCGACGAGCCGGAAACGCTCGGTGCAATCTCTCTGGCGGGCCGTGAGCAGCTGGAAAACCTGGTGTTCGTGGTCAACTGTAACCTGCAGCGCCTGGATGGCCCTGTGCGCGGCAATGGCAAAATTGTGCAAGAGCTGGAAGGTGTTTTCCGCGGCGCTGGCTGGAATGTGGTCAAGGTATTGTGGGGCCGCCTGTGGGACCCGTTGTTGGAAAAAGATGACAACGGTCTGCTGCAAAAGGTGATGGACGAAGTCGTCGATGGCGAGATGCAGAACTTCAAAGCCAATGGCGGCGCCTATACCCGCGAGCACTTCTTTGGCAAATATCCGGAGCTGTTGGAGCTGGTCAAGGATATGTCCGACGACGAGATCATGAAGCTGAATCGCGGTGGTCACGACCCCTATAAAGTCTATGCGGCTTATGCGTCGGCTATGGCGCACAAGGGCCAGCCCACTGTGATCCTGGCGCAAACCGTAAAAGGTTACGGTCTGGGCTCCGCTGGTGAAGCGGCGATGGACACCCACTCTGTGAAGAAGTTGGACCTGGACTCCCTCAAGCGCTTTCGCGACCGCTTTGCCATTCCGCTGACCGATAAAGAACTGGAAGAAGTGCCTTACTATCGTCCGTCGCCTGACAGTCCTGAAATGAAATATATGGACGAGCGTCGCAAGTCCTTGGGGGGGCCGGTACCGCGCCGTCCTACGGAGTGCCCGACACTCGAGGTGCCTGGTCTCGATGCCTTCAGTGCTTTGACCAAGGGTTCCGGAGAGCGAGAAATCTCCACCACCATGGCATTTGTACGTGCCATCGCCGCACTGGTTAAAGACAAAAATATCGGTAAGAACATAGCGCCGATCGTTCCGGACGAAGCGCGTACTTTCGGTATGGAAGGCCTGTTCCGCCAGCTGGGTATCTACTCCTCCCAGGGGCAGCGTTATACCCCGGTGGATCACGGCCAGGTCATGTATTACAAGGAAGACAAGAAAGGCCAGGTGCTGGAAGAGGGCATCAACGAAGCCGGCGCAATGTCCGCTTGGATGGCGTTGGCGACGGCCTACAGCAACCATGGCGTGCCAATGGTACCTTTCTACATCTACTATTCCATGTTCGGCTTCCAGCGCGTAGGTGATCTGGCCTGGGCCGCTGGCGATATGCAGGCGCGCGGCTTCCTGATCGGTGCCACTGCTGGTCGCACCACCCTGAACGGTGAGGGTTTACAGCATCAGGATGGCCACAGCCACGTGCTGTCTTCCACCATTCCCAATTGTCGCAGCTACGACCCCGCCTACGGTTACGAGCTGGCAGTGGTGATGCAGCGCGGTCTTAAAGAGATGTACGAAGAGCAGAAGAACCTCTTCTACTACATCACTATCGAGAATGAAAACTACCTTCAGCCGGAAATGCCCCAGGGTGCGGAAGAGGGCATTATTCGCGGTATCTACAAGCTGCAGTCCAACGTCAAGAAAGGCGCCAAAGGCAAGGCAGCCAAAAAACATGTACAGATGATTGGCGGCGGTACTATTTTGCGCGAAGTGCTGGCTGCAGCGGATATTCTCGCCGACCAGTTTGGCGTGACCTCCGATGTGTGGAGCCTGACCTCGGCCGTGGAAGCGGCGCGCGAAGGTCAGGACGTGGCACGCTGGAATATGCTGCACCCGGAAGCCGAGCCGCGCAAAGCTTGGATCACCGAGCAGTTCGAAGGCAACACGGCTCCGGTTATCGCCTCCACCGATTACATCCGCTCTTACGTGGAGCCGCTGCGTGAATTTATTGACGGCGAACTGACTACCTTAGGCACCGATGGTTTTGGTCGCAGTGACAGCCGTGAGCAGCTGCGCCGCTTCTTCGAAGTGGACCACAACTATGTGGTAATTGCGGCGCTAAACGGGCTGGTAAAACAGGGTGTTATTGACGCAAAAGAGGTTTCTGAAGCGATCGTGAAACTTAATATTGACGCCGAAAAAGTTAACCCGCGCATCAGCTAAGAAAAGGCAGAACTCCTATGGCAAAACAAGTCATTAAAGTGCCTGATCTCGGTGGTGCCGATCAGGTCGATGTTATTGAGATTTCCGTTGCTGTCGGCGATACCGTCGCGCAAGAGGACTCTCTGATTGTGGTGGAGGGCGACAAGGCCTCCATGGATGTGCCAGCGCCCCTGGCAGGCAAAATCCTCAGCATTAGGGTGAAGGAGGGGGACAAGGTTTCCGAAGGTGATGTGATTGGGGAAATGGAAGCAGATGCTGCGGGCTTTTCTGTAGACGAGCCTGCAGAAAAGCCCGCTGTCTCAGCCCCAGTTGCTGAATCGGTGCAAGCTGAGGCGCCGACGGCGACTCAAGTCGCCGCACCGGTGGGTGCCGAGCCGGAGGAAGAGGCTATTCAGGTTCCTGACCTGGGCGGTGCTGATGCGGTGGATGTGATTGAGATATCGGTACAGCCTGGCGATACCGTCGAAGAAGGCGATTCCCTGATTGTGGTGGAAGGCGACAAGGCCTCTATGGATGTGCCTTCTCCCCGCGCGGGAACGGTAGTTTCTATCGCCGTAAAAGAGGGTGACAAGGTTTCCACTGGCGACGAATTGGGGGTCTTGAAGGTGGTTGCCGAAGATGCTGTCGCGCCTGTCGCTACGCCAGAGGCGGCCCAGGCAGCAGCTGTCCCAGTAGGGAGTACGGCACAACCGGTGGAGCCGCCGGCGGTGCCTAAAAAAGACTTTCGGTTGGAGCGCAATCTCACCGCCGCTGCCCAGGTTTACGCCGGCCCCGCCGTGCGTAAACTGGCACGCGAGTTAGGCGTTACCCTGAATAAAGTAAAGGCATCGGGCCCGCGCAATCGGGTTTCCAAAGATGACTTGCACAACTATATCCGCGAGCAGGTGAAAAAAGCGGAGACGGGTGCGGTGGGAGTTGGTGGCGCCATCGGTATCGCCAAGATGCCGGAAATCGACTTCAGCCAGTTCGGTCCGGTGAATGTGGAGCCGATGAGCAAGATCCACAAGATCACTGCTGCCAATATGTCCCGGAATTGGATCAATGTGCCCCATGTCACCCAATTTGACGATGCGGATATCACTGAGTTGGAGAGTTTCCGCAAGTCTATGAAGGCCGAGGCGGAAAAGCGCGGAGTGAGGCTCACCCCGGTGCCTTTCCTGTTGAAAGCCGTAGCCGCAGCCCTGCGTGCTGAGCCCAACTTCAATGTGTCGCTGCACAATGATGGAGAGCATATTGTGCACAAGGATTATGTGCACGTGGGTATGGCGGTGGATACACCCAAAGGCCTGATGGTGCCGGTGATTCGCGATGTGGATAAAAAGGGTTTATATGAACTGGCTGCTGAGGCCAGAGAGATGGCTCTGAAAGCCCGCGACGGCAAGCTCAAGCCCAATGAGATGCAGGGCGCTTGCTTTACCATCTCGAGCCTGGGTGCTATTGGCGGTACCGGCTTTACCCCGATCGTCAATTCGCCGGAAGTGGGTATTCTCGGCGTTTCCAAACTGGCGATGAAGCCGGTGTGGAACGGCAAAGATTTTGAGCCGCGGCAGATGCTGCCACTGGCATTATCGTACGATCACCGCGCGGTAAATGGCGGTGACGCCGGACGCTTTATGACCTTTATGGTTAGCGTGTTGGCGGATGTGCGACGCCTGCTGCTGTAACGGCTAAGCGTTACAGCTTGGAAAAAAGCGGTCAATGGGCCGCTTTTTTTATGCTTAATTCGCTGGGAGTATCTACATTTCACATAGCTCAAGCGCGCCTTAGGTGGGGTTGAAATAGTTGCCGTGCAATTCATCTAATAGATGAATTGCACGCAAAATGGCTATGCGCTAACTGGCTGCTAATCCCTCGCCAGCTAGACTCACTGAGAGGCTACTATCATCGCAGCACTGAAAATGTGAGGTGTCGGGTTATGGGACCTACAAGGAAATTCGCTTTGCCGTTGCTGGCGGTATTGGCGATGCAGGGCTGCTTGTTTTTGCCTGTGGAAGAGGTGGAGGGAGAAGACCCATTCTTTTATGAGGCCGAGACTGTCGGACAAGGCGCCAGCTTTGTGGAAGTCGGTAGTCACCATTCAAAATATCCACAACCCTTTCCCGCCGATCCCCAGTGTGAATCGGCGGATTGCGTAGATAGTTTACAGGACTCCGTAGCCTGGTTTTTTCCGATACTGCGAGTCTATTAACGGCGGCAGTCGAATCTTTTACGGAGCTGTTGCTGTAAGCCGGATCTAAAACCGTTGTGCGTGGATTCTGTCCTCGCGGTGTCGATACGGAGCGCTACCATGCAAAAATACGCGATAGTTATTTCCGCCCTGTCTGCGAGTTTACTCCTGCAGGCTTGTGGAAGCCCTAACACCCGCAATCAGGTGGTTTACCCAAGCAGTCCACCGATCCCACGGCATGCGGAGTATCGGGCCTACCCTCCATCCCATGCGCCCGAGACGCCTTCGACGAGGGCTGGTTGTCCGGGGGATGCGGAGGAGCTGGCACCGGGTTCTATTTGTCCCCCGAGTGCCCGCTGTTTTGATGTTTCCGGTGGAAGGCGTTGTATTTCCTATGAAGGGTAAGATTCTTTTTCTCGTTATTGCGGTGCAGTCTCTGGTGGGCTGCGTCGCGGATGGCTTCGGTGATGACCTCAGCGGTACCCCGATTTACTACACCTATAAAACTTCACCGGTGCCGTTCGATGAGCTCACGGCGTTTCCCCGCTTTTGTCTCGCCGGTGATCCTTTTATGGGAGCGCTTGATCATTGTATTGCTGAAGACGTGCACTGTTATCAACTTGATACTGGCGACTGGTGTGCCGGAGCCTACTCGCCATTTCCCTTGAGCTATAGCCCGTATTGATTTGGGAGGGTTTAGTGGGTTGGTGTCGATTGCCTGTGGCGGGTGGTGGTTCAGATTATCCCGTGGATTTTGCCGAATGACGTGCGCATGAAGGTCTGAGTTTAAATTGAAGATTTCCCTTTTGGGGGATGCTCGTTCGAACGGACTGAATAATGAGAGGCGCCAATAGAAGTTGGATTCGCAATGTTATGGTCGCGATTGATCAATTGGGCAATGCCATCGCCGGCGGCAATCCCGATGCAACGATATCGGCTCGCTGTGGCTATTTTTCAAGAGTGATAGAGACGCCTTTTCGGCGCTACTGGAGATTCTTGGAGCGGGTGATTAATACTACCTTGCAGCCGATTGATGGGCCGGATCACTGCTACCAGTCGTATTTGTGGGACCGTGCTGAAAAGCATGAAGAGGGGAGCGATTATATGCGAGCCCTGTTAGGGGTGATTGTTATTCTTGTTTGTATACCGGTGGGGCTGATCATTCGGTTTTATATCATTATTTTCCCCGGTGCTCGCTGGAAAAAGGGGACAAAATAGCGGAGGAAAAAGCCCCGGAGCAATTTCTGCTCCGGGGCTTTTCCATATTTAACTGTTAACGGGTTCTTGCGACTGTACGGTGACTTCTCCAGCCTGATGTGCTTCGCTCGCCTTGGCCACAGACAGATTGCCGCCGGCAATTTTGCGCAGAGCAACGTAGAACACGGGAGTGAGTAGCAAGCCAAACAGGGTCACGCCAATCATACCGGTGAATACGGTGATCCCCATGGCATTGCGGACTTCGGCACCAGCACCGCTAGCCAGTACCAGGGGGACCACGCCGGCGATAAAGGCGACAGAGGTCATAATGATCGGGCGCAGACGCATCCGGCAGGCTTCGAGTGCCGCTTCCACTGTACCTTTGCCTTCCATTTCCAGTTCGCGGGCAAACTCGACAATCAGAATGGCGTTCTTACAGGCGAGCCCCATCAGCACAACCAGCCCCACCTGCACGAACACATTGTTATCCCCGCCAGTAACCCAGACGCCGAACAGTGCAGCCAGTAGGCACATGGGCACGATCAGAATCACTGCCAGAGGCATTACCCAGCTTTCATAGAGCGCGGCGAGCACCAGGAATACCAGCAAGACGGCGAGCGGGAATACCACCATAGCGGCACCGCCTTGATTAACCTGCTGGAAGCTCAGGTCGGTCCACTGAATCTGCATGCCCGGTGGCAGGGCCTGCCCCGCCACCAGCTCAACCGCCGCCAGCGCCTCCGAAGAGGACAGCATACTGGGGTCGGATTGACCCATCAGATCTGCGGCCGGATAGCCGTTGTAACGGATCACTGGGTCTGGGCCATAGCTTTGGCGTAGGGTCACCATGGTGCTGATGGGCACCATCTCGCCGTTTATATTGCGGGTATAGAGGTTATCGATGTCCTGGACTTCGTCGCGGAAAGGCGCATCCGCCTGGGCAACTACCTGATAGGTGCGTCCAAACAGGTTGAAGTCGTTGATGTACATAGAGCCGAAATACAATTGCAGCGTGCCGAATAGGTCATCCATGCGTACGCCCTGGGCCTTGGCTTGCAGGCGATCCACTTCGGCGTCCATTTGCGGCACATTGGCCTGGTAGGAGCTGAAGGGATAGCTGAGACCACTGGCCTGACTCAGGGCGCCCGCCAACATATTGGTGGCATTTTGCAGCTCGCCGTAACCGGCGCCGCGACGGTCCTGTACGTACAGGGAGTAACCGGAACCGGCACCCAGGCCGAAGATGGGCGGCGGCATAAAGGTCATGGCGAAGCCTTCCTTGATCTGGGAAAGCTTGCCGTTCAACTCCGCTGCGATCTCGGTGGCACTGCGTTCGCGGACATCGAAGTCGTCAAACAGGATAAATACCGTGCCCACATTGGGGGTATTGGTGCCCTGCAAAGCATTAAAGCCAACGAAAGCGGCGGCATTGGCAACCCCTTCGGTTTCCAGAGCCAGTTCGCTGACGCGGCGTGCTACTTCTTCGGTGCGGTCCAGGGAGGCGCCTTCCGGCAGGCGAATACTACCCACTAAGTAAGTCTTATCCTGTACCGGAATAAAGCCGCCGGGCACTTGCTGGAACAGTGCGACGGTGCCGGCCAGCAGCACCAGATAAACCCCGAAAACCAAACCGCGGCGCTTGAGGCTGTGTCCGATGACTCTCTGGTAGCGTTCTGAGTTGCGCTGAAAGAAGCGGTTAAAGGGGCGGAATATCCAGCCGAAAAGGCGTTCAATAATACGCGCGGGCACATCCGGCCTGGCGCCGTGGGGCTTCAGCAGAGTCGCCGCCAATGCCGGGGACAGCGTCAGGGAGTTGACCGCAGAGATAATAGTAGCGATAGCAATAGTGGTGGCGAACTGACGGTAGAACTGGCCGGTGATACCGTCCAGGAATGCCATGGGCACAAACACCGCACAGAGAACCAAGCTGATGGCGACAATGGGGCCACTCACTTCACGCATGGCCTGGTGGGCTGCAGCTAGAGGCGTCAGGCCCTCTTCGATATTCCGCTCGACGTTCTCTACCACCACAATGGCGTCATCCACCACAATACCGATGGCCAGTACCATGGCGAACAGGGTCAGAGTATTGATGGAGAAACCCAGCAGATGCAGCACTGCGAAAGTACCGACAATAGATACTGGCACCGCCAACAGGGGAATCAGGGAGGCGCGCCAAGTCTGCAAGAACAGGATGACGACCAGTACTACCAGCAAAACGGCTTCTAACAGGGTTTTGATAACCGAGCTGATGGAGGTGCTGACGAAAACCGTGGGGTCGTAAGCGACCTCCCATTTCAGGCCTTCGGGGAACTGGTCGTCCAGTTCTGCCATTTTTTCACGGATAGCGGCGGAGACTTCCAGGGAGTTGGAGCCGGGGGATTGGAAGATGGGAATGGCCACGGCCTGACGGCCATTTAGCAGGGCGCGCAAGGAGTCCTGGGAAGAGGCCAGCTCTACTCGGGCCACATCCCGCAGGCGGGTAATTTCGCCGTTTTCCCCAGTCTTCAGCACCACGTCACCAAATTCTTCCTCGCTTTCCAGGCGACCTTTGGCATTGATGGAAATCAGGAAGTCGGAGCCATTGGGCATGGGCGAGGCGCCAATCTGGCCCGCAGAGACCTGCACATTTTGCTCGCGCACTGCGCTGACAATATCGGTGGCGGTAACGCCTACCGCAGCGGCTTTTTGCGGATCTACCCACAGGCGCATGGCGTAGTCGCCGGAGCCAAAGACGGCGGCGAGGCCTACACCGGGGATACGCGACAGCTCATCGCGGATGTGCAGTACAGCGTAGTTGCGGATGTAGGTCGCATCGAGGCTGTCATCCGGGGAAATCAGGTGCACCGCCATCATCAGGTTGGGCGACTGCTTTTGGGTGGTAACGCCCTGTAAGCGCACATCCTCAGGCAGGCGAGGCAGGGCCTGGGAGACGCGGTTTTGTACCTGTACCTGGGCCTGGTCCGGGTCGGTGCCCAGCTCAAAGGTGACATTCAGCGTCAGGGTGCCATCACTGCCCGCCACAGATTTCATATAAATCATGTTCTCCACACCGTTGATGGCTTCTTCCAGCGGTGTGGCGACAGTTTCAGAAATGGTCTTGGGATTGGCGCCGGGATAGCGGGCACTGACCTGCACGCTGGGCGGAACTACCTCCGGGTATTCACTGACTGGCAGTGACGGGATGCTGATCAATCCCACTACGAAAATAATAATCGATAGCACCGAGGCAAAGATGGGTCTATCGACAAAGAAACGGGAGAAATTCATACACTGCTACTCCGAGAGCGGTACGATTTGCCGCTCGGATTCCCTTGATATGATTTGTTGAAAACAGGGGCTCATGTCGTCGGCCCCTGGGTGTCACAAGCTATTGGCCCGCTGCGTGGGTGGTCTTGATCTGCTTCTGCATGGCTACCATTTCCGGTATCACTGGCATGCCTGGGAAGTAAATCTTTTGCAGGCCGTTCACAACAATCTTTTCGCCGGGCTTCAGGCCGCTGCGAATAACCACAAGTTCCCCCTGGCGGGGACCGGCAACCACCGGGCGTCTCTCAGTCAAATTGCTGTCGTTGACGATATACACATAGCGGCGATCTTGGTCGGTTAATACTGCCTTGCTATTGATCAATACCGCGTGTGCCACCTCTTCAATAGGCATTTCCACTCGCGCAAACTGCCCGGGTTTAAAAATACCGTCATCATTCTTAACCACGGCGCGGAACTGGATAGTGCCGGTATGGCTGTTGAGGCGGTTATCAATAAAGTCCACCTCACCGCTGTGTGGATAACCCTGTTCACCGGCGAGACCGATTCGCACCGCTGGCTTTTTCCCTTTATTTAAAAGAGTGCGGCCATTGGCGAAAGTCTGTTCATCGCTTTCGAAGTACACGTACATCGGGTCGACAGAAACCAGCGTGGTCAGCAGGGTATTGTCGGCATTGGCGAGGTTGCCGCGAGTCACCAGCGCACGGCTGACCCGGCCGGATATGGGCGCTTTAACGTCGGTGTATTGAAGATTTAACTGTGCATTCTCCAGGGCGGCCTCCGCGGCACTGAGGGTTGCTCTGGCTGAATCTCTTGCAGCGATGCGTCGATCATATTCTTCGCGGGAGATGGCTTTACTGTCGAGCAATTGTCTGGCTCTACCGGACTGCTTTTCGCTGAATGAAAGGTCGCTGCGAGCTCGGGCGAGGTCCGCTAGGGCCGCGCGTTCACTGGCCTGGTAGGGGCGGGGGTCAATGGTAAACAGCACGTCGCCCTGTTTGACCAATGCACCTTCGGCAAAGGAGACTTTGTTGATATAACCGCTGACTCGGGGGCGCAGTTCTACCGTTTCGGGGGCGGCCACGCGGCCGGTAAAGCTGCGCCACAGGGTAGTGGCTCCAGAGGAGACCTGGGCAACTTCCACGGCGGGCGGAGGCGGGGGCTGCGTGCCGGGTTCACCGCTGTTGCAGCCGGCGAGCACCAGAGCAGAGATGCCGAATAAAACCGATGTTAACTTTCTTGCCATAACCTGTGCGCTCCCTTTGCTACGGAGGGCGAAGTGCTGCTGAGCGCTTCTCCCAATAAGGGCACAACTCTAGCGGTTGGCTCGGGGTAGCGGTATCCGGGAACTGTTGATTGATTGCCTATTTCTGTTATGAATAGACTCTGAAGTTAAATAATGTGCAGACTAATCGGTGTTCATAGAACTGGATGTATAACTAGGTATCTTGGCGTGTAATTAAGATATTACAGTGATTTTAAGGGTGTTTAATGGAATAGGTTGTCTATTGCTGCACAGTGATTGCCCAATCCTGCAAAGTTGACTGGTAATTGCCTAAAACTCCGTATACAGTGTGCTACTTCGTTTTGAGTCGCCGAGCTTGTAGCGGGCACGAGGGGAGCACATGGGCATTAAAGACAGAGCAGAATCCAGTTCGATCGCTGTGGATATGGAGTTTACTAGGCAGAAGTTGATCCGCTCGCTGGTGCGGCAGGCGCCGGAGCAGGGTTTGAATGAGACGGGTTTGGAGGGGCTCTCCCTTATCCGCTGCAACGAGCCGGGTACCTGTGCTGCAACTGTTTATACACCCTCGCTCAACTTCATTATCCAGGGGCGCAAAACCCTGGAGTTAGGGGACCGTGAAATCTCCTATATGCCGCTGAGCTACGTCGCGACTTCTGTGCATTTGCCTATCCTTGGCCGAGTTGAGGATGCGTCTCTGGAAACTCCTTTTCTCGGGGTAAAAGTCACTATCAATCCGAAGGAGGTTGCCGATCTGGTTATGGAGTTGGGGGACAAGGCGCCAGGTGTCGAGGCTGGTTTCGATTGCCCTGAAGTCAGCTGTGGCTTGTGTCTCACGCGTATGGATCACGGTATGCTTGACGCGCTTAACCGATTGGTCACTTTACTTGATAGCCCCAAGGATGCACCAATACTGGCGCCCTTGGCGCGACGAGAAATTATTTATCGCGCCCTGATGGGGGAAATAGGCGCGCGGATGCGCAAGTTTGCGATGGTGGACAGCCAAGCGAACCGTGTTTCGCGGGTCATTGAAGTACTTAAAGACCGATTCTCCGAGCCTTTGCGGATTAGTGAATTGGCGGGCCAAGCCAATATGAGCGAGTCCTCGCTCTACCATAGCTTCAAACAGATTACGCGCATGTCTCCGCTACAGTTTCAGAAAAAACTGCGACTGCACGAGGCGCGGCGGTTAATGCTCACGGAGGGGATCGAAGCCGCCTCAGCCAGTTACCGGGTTGGCTATGAAAGCCCCTCACATTTCAGCCGCGAATACAGTCGCATGTTCGGTCTGCCACCCCGGGCCGATGTAGTTAAATTGCGGGGTGAGCAGCGGGTGCCGGCTTAGCCTGAAGTGGGGTTACCCTGCTTAAGGACAAATAAGGAGCACCACCCCTCGGGACTGATATCGCCCTCCACAACCAGGCAGGCATTGGGGGGCTCAAACAATTGGCAGTCCACACATTTCTTCCCATCTTTGGGGGTGTCTTGATAGTTAACCCGCTCTTTTTGGGCTTTTATTTGGGCGAGTGCCCGGTCTGTTGCAATTAATGCAACGGGGATTAATGCCAGTGAAGATCCGGTGGCTTTGAGAAATTGGCGGCGGGAGATACCTGGTTGCTTATCCATCTGTTGTTAATCCAAATCAGTAATTTATTACTGCTGTTCAGATTAGCTGGGTTGTAGATTTTTGCTGGGGACGGGAATGGTTCTTAAACAGTACAAAAAATAAAAATCATTCTTGTTTGTCATGAGGGCCGGTGCGAGAGAGGCGGTACTTGTTGTACCGCCTATGTGAAACACTTTTACTGGGTAATACGAATCTTACCCACAGACTTATCACTACTTCTGGAAACTACACGCACTTTTAACCCATAAGGTGTAATAGCACGGCCGGCGTCTGGTATTTCTTCGCTGTTATAGCTCCAAGCGTCGTTAAACAGGGGGTAGCGCCGATTGTGAGTGTCATTCATAACAATGCCGTATTCCTCCAGGAGATCCAGGACCATGTCCTCGGCTCTGTCGGTGCTGAAAGTGGCATCGTGCACTTGATAGCGGGTGGAGGCAACCGAGTCATCGCTCCATTTCAGGATGTTCTGGTCAGCATCAACCACGCCGAGGAAGCCATTGCCGGGGTGAACGCCGGCCCAGTTATTTTCATAACTGCTATCCACATACCAAACCAGCAAGCCTTCGGTGAAAGTGAGCATCTCTCCGGCTACATTAATATGAGTCAGTCCGGTATCGACACCCCGATGAGTACGCCATTCGAGCAGGTAGTAATGACTGTGCTCTATGTATCCGGGGTTTCGGCTAAAGCCCGCCAGATCAAAACGTCCATCAGCTTCTGCATCATCGAAAAAGAAGGTTGTGTCATCTATTTCGATGGTGATGTCGTCAGCAAAGAGGCCGGGGTTTGCTACTGCACTGTCAGTCATGTAGCTCATCGCTAAGCTGACCTGTTGGCCGGCATAAGCGCTCAGGTCGAACTCCACATCAATCCAGCCGTCGGAGCTGCCGGTGATACCATTTCCTGGATTGCTGCCATTGGGGTTACTGTCCGTGGTAACCGTTCCGGGGATTGATAGATAGCCATCACCCGAATCAATCATTATTGCCGCATAATCCCAGTCCAGCTCAATATCATACCAAGCTTTGAAAGACAGGCTGGCAGTGTCTGCATTGCTCAGGTCGATGGACATCGTCATTGAATTTTGCAGATTGTTACCGCTACCACTGAAGTAAGCATATTCACCGCTTGAGGGTTCAGTGATCATTTCCTGTTTTGCCGGTAGGTCTATTCGAACTGCATCGTTGTTGGTGCCCTTATGCACGGCTTCATCGAGTAACAGCTCAACTCCACGGCGGGGAATTTTATCAAGGGCGATGGTTTCACCGTGGAGCCAGTTACCGCCATGGTTGTGCTGCAAAACCTCTTTTGCGTAAGCAGAAAAGCCCGTGGGTTCTGAGCCCGGAATTATACCGGCCCAGCTACCACTGGACATGATGGACCAAGAGGAAATGGGTTCGCCGCGACCACTACCGTCGGTATCGTACTCATCGGGTAGGCCCAGGTCGTGGCCATATTCATGACTGACGACACCCGTGGCAGCATCGGCCGGCTGAATAGTGTAATCATAGGCTGCCATGGCCCCGCCCCAATAATCGACTTCTGCGGTGGTACCATCAATGGGATAAATACTGCCCAGGGTCCAGCGATGTGACCAAATGGCGTCTTCGGCCAGCTGCCCACCGCCTGCTTCCTCGCCCACGGAGGAGTGGAAGATCATGATGTGGTCCACTAGACCATCGGCCTCCCAAAAATCGCCATCGGCATCGAGATCGTAGCGGTCCTCAATATCGAAGTCTGACAGATTTATAGTGGGGTCGGCGGCGGCGGCAGTCAGCGCTTCACGTATTAGTGCGCGGGCGTCCCCATCGGTGTTATTGCCGTAAAAGGCCGCAGGCTCGGAGGCCATATACCAGCCGGCTACCGAGCCTTCGACCGAGTAACTGTTACCGGATTGTTGCCAATAATACTGCTGCATGGAGAGTATGTTCTCACCATTAGGTCCGACAAAGCCGTTTTGCGAAAACAGCAGATCGGCATAGTGTTCCGCAGCGTAGTCTGCGTAATACATATCGCTTTCCCCGGGCTCGATGCTGTTGTGGGGAAAGTCTGGGAATTCCATTAGAATCGCAAGTACCCGCGCGGTTTGCGCTTCGCCTTGGTAATTTTCAAGCTCTATGTTTTGTGGAAAGCGACGGCCGTGGTTGCGGTGAAGGGAGCCCTTGCCCTTTTGCAGTCTCGGGTGCTTGGCCCCTCCGCGAGCCTGCTGCATCATTTGTACCGTCTCACTAGAGAGGTCCTGAGACTCATTAACGCGATGCGAGGCTCGCTCCCTTAAGTAAGTGCGCAGGGTGCTCTCAGCTTCCGCCAGGGTTGCATTTTTGCTGATGCGGCCTGACCGCTTCAGCATATCAATTAATTTTGCTTCATTGGCGATCACCAAATCCAGTTGACCCCCGCCAGCTTGAGGTGCGTTGGCGGCGTAGGTGTTGGCTGCTATCAGGCTCAGCGCAAGCGTGCCGATAGAGAGTAAATTGTTTAGTTTAAGCATGATCCCTTCTTGTGCTTTATTACATTCAATTTAATGCAGTCTTTGAAATTAGCGAAAAAGACATAAATTCTGGTGTTGCTAAATTTCAAATCGTGGCAGCTTAAGCTTTATTATTGTCAGCTGCATAAGGTTGACGAGCTGGAAGTTCATTGCCGCAACGAAACTGTGGAAGTTTGGCGTAATTTTAAACTTTAGTATGAGGTTTTTTTATGGCCTTATTGTTAGCCAATAAAGTTTGAGAAATATTGTTGGCGGGTTGACGCCATAAAAAAATTTATTTATGTCGCTATATCGGATCCTAAGTAGAAGAGTCTTTATTTTTATAAGGAAGCCATAGGCAGATTTGTAGCCCGCCACCTTCCCGGTTGAGCAATTGAATTTTTCCTCCGTGGGCATCAATAATTTCTCTGCAAAGGGCCAAGCCCAAACCAACACCCTGTTCTTTAGTGGAAAAAAAAGGGAGTAGAGCTTGTTCTAGAACTTTTTCGCTCATGCCGCAGCCGCGATCGGAAAGTACCAGTTGCTGGCCGAAGTTGTCGCTGCTGATTTCCAGTTCAATATCACCACTTTCACTACCGGCTTCCCGTGAGTTCTTGATTAAATTCAGTAGGGCTTGTTCTAGCTGGATGGGATCAAAATAGCCTGATTCTTGAGGGAGCTCACCTTTTAGGGTGAAGGCTTGAATCGGTATTATGCGATCGATAAGTTCCTGCCATACGACATACTCACAGCTGGGCGCGGGTAGCTTGGCGAAAGAAGCATAGCCTTGGGTGAACTCGGTGAGGTGTTTGCAGCGATCGGCAATAATATCGAAAACCTTCCCTAGGGCTTCGCCTTTGCCAGGTTTGGCGATTAGCATCTTTCCGGAATGGGCGAGGGATGAAATTGGAGCGAGAGAATTATTGAGTTCATGGCTGATCAGGCGTATGACTTTTTTCCAGACTTCCACTTCTGCGCGGGTCAACTCCCGAGTCATCTCCCGTAAAACAATCAGGCGGTGTTTTTGTGCATTCAGCACAAAAGTACTGTTGCCAATATGCATGGAGTGGGTGCCATTTTTGTCAGTATAATTAAATAGGCCGTTTTCCCAGTTGTTGATGGCTTTGGTAATTTCTTTGGGGCTGTTTGGTAGCAGGTGTTGTAATAATAACCCCTGGATAGGCCTGCCGGCGTTGAGTAACTGCTTGGCACTGCTATTTGAATATATGATGTGGTCGCTTTGATCTACCAGTAGCAGGGCTTGCGGCGAGGTTTGAATCACGGTGTCCAGGAGAAGCTCGCGCTGGTAAATATGGGCCCGCTCGCGCCGCAGGTGCTCGCCAATTTCGTTGTACAGATTGGTGATTAAGCGCAGCTCGGCATTCTTGGGAGTGACCAGGGAGATGGAAAAATCACCATCTCGGAAATTGAGCAGTCCGTCTTGTAAAGATTTTAGGGTGGTGGTCAGTGGCTCAAGGACTAGGCGCATTAACCCCAGAATAATAAGAATTCCCAAAAATAGGCCGAGGGCCCAGGAGAGGCGCGCGTCCAGGCCAAGATAGCCACAGATCCATGGGATACCAGTGCCAATGCTAAGTGCCAGAATGGCTGTGGCGACAATGCGTCCTTCCAGGGAAAAATACTTGGACATCAATAGGAAATACCGTGTTTTTCTAGGCGGCGATACAGCGCTTGGCGGCTCATGCCGAGCTCGCGTGCGGCTTGGGCAATAATGCCGTTACAGCTAGCCAGAGTTTGCTGCAACAGTTCCCGGCTGGGTTCGAAACTTATGTCAATTTTTTCTGCCACAGGCTGTTCTGGCAGAGCCAGGACGGCTTCATCAATGGTGTCCTCCTGGCACAGTACTGACGCGCGCTGCATTACATTCTGCAGTTCGCGCACATTGCCTGGCCACTGGTAGCGGGTCATGGCGGTCAGCGCCTGTGGTGAGAGTTTTTTCGAGTTGCCTTTCTCCCTTAAGAAACTCATTGCCAGGGGCGCTATATCTTCGGGACGTTCGCAGAGTGCTGGCAGGCGTAGCTCGATTACATTTAGACGGTAGAACAAGTCCTGGCGAAAACTGCCCTCGGCGATGGTTTTGGGTAGGTCACTATTGGTGGCACTGATGACTCGTACTTTGACCCTGCGTGTTTGGCTGCTTCCGAGCCGCTGGAACTCCCCTGTCTGCAATACCCGCAGCAGTTTTACCTGGCCGCTGGCGGAGAGTTCACCGATCTCATCAAGAAACAGAGTGCCATCATCGGCGGCCTCGAAGCGCCCCTCGCGGGCTTTGTTACCCGCTCCGGTATAGGCACCGGGCTCAGCGCCAAATAGCTCCGCTTCCATCAGGTCTTCTGGTAACGCGCCGACATTGACCTTGATGAAAGGTCCATCACGTACCTGTGAGTTGGCCTGCACAATATCGGCTATTTTCTCTTTGCCGGCCCCATTGGGCCCTGTAATCAGCACCGGTACATCGGACTTGGCGACCTGAGTGGCCATTTCCAGCAGTTTTTGCATGTTGTCACTGCGGTAGATAATACTCTGCAGATCAAATTTTTCTCGCAATTCACTGCGGGCATTCATCGCCTGTTGCTGTGATGCCCGTTGGCGCTTTTGCAACTCGCCGAGTTCTAGCAAGTTGTTAATTGTGGAAATCAGTTTATTGTCATCCCAGGGTTTACCGAGGTAATCTGCTGCTCCGGCCCGGACCAGCTCGACGGCCATCTCCAGTTGTGTCCAAGCGGTTAGCAGAATGATCGGCAAATCCGGGCTAATTTCCCGAATGGCGAAAAATAACTCGCGACCCTCTTCGCCGGAAGTGGTATCAGCGGTGAAGTTCATATCCTGAATAACCAGGCTGATATCCTTGTTCTCACGCAGCAGCTGTAAGCCTGCTTGTGGGGTGATCGCGCAGAGTGGCTGCAAATCGTGTAGGGACAGCAGAATCTCAAGGGCAGAAACAATACTGCTGTTGTCATCGATGATTAGTACTTTATCCATAAGATCGGGAATAAGATTATAGTTGGGGCTATTATGCAATGATTAGACGGCAAGGGGGAGTTGCGGGGCGGCTTAGGCCCAGGTCCACAGCAAATCCCCTGCGCAAGCTATTGTTGAGAGGGTTGTGCAGCGGGCTGGTGGTCGAAGCTCAAAATCCTGGCAAGCTGCCATTTACCCCCCACCTTTTGCCACAGGTGAGTGAACTGAGCACTCTCTCGTAGGACTTCCCCTTTTTTGTCGTCGTATATGCCATAAAAGAGGTGGGTTCCAGTCTGTATTGCACCGTAGTGATTGACAGGGTAGATCTTGACACTATCGGTCACCAGTTTGCGCCGGGCATCTAAACCACTGCCATCTCTGCGTTGTTTACACATGTTGACGATAATGTTGAGAAATTCTTCACCGGAACTGGCTGTTTTTCCCCACTTGTCGTGATACATCTCCAAATCTTTGGCCACTAACGGTCGTAAGGCTTCGATATCGCAGTTATTGAAGGCCGCGTCAAAAAGAACTTGGTCGGCTGCGAGTATTTCATTGGTGAGTTCCTGGGTGACTTGGGGGCCAGAGACAACGGGGTGTTGCTCTGCGAGGGTGAAAAAACTGAGAAAGGAAAGTCCGATAAAGACAAGGGTGTAAAATTTTTTCAGCATCATTAATATCCCTATTTTTGGGTGAGGGAGGGCAGTTGGGGCTACCCCCCTTTACGCGAGTGAATCTTTGAGAGTTATAATATTAATCAGGTGGCCAAGTGATCCTGCATGATCCAAATAGGTGTTATTAATATAGGAAAACTACTCGATTCAACTCGGGAAGAGAGGCATCGAACTGCACCATATTGCCGCTGGATTACAGTACTTCAATCAGCCGGCTGGATTGATTCGTTCAGGTTGTCTTGATCTAGCAAAAGTAGCATTTCTTTAGCTACTAAAGCAGATGAAGGTAAAAACATCGTTGAAACAATGCGCTCATCAACTATTACTTCATGTTTGTCAATAATGCTGCGCTTGTTTATCGTAATTGTTCCATTTTTTTTAAGTTGATCTTCGACAAAAAATGGAAGTAATGTGCCTTGTTTTGCCCAAGATTTTTCTAGCTCTGTTGAGTTGGGGAAGCCGGCTACTCGCTTACCTTTAACAAGAAAATTGTCGTTGCTCAACTTCACGTTGGCGAATGCTCCCGCACCGTGACCACTACTCCCGATTATCCCCCCTTGTTCGTAAATGGCTGCCATGATGTTTAGTAATTTTTCGTTCGAGGCGACGTCAAAAAGTGTTCCATAGCCTCCCCCGATAAAGACCGCGGCGTAATCACTTTCAATAATTTGCTCTGGTGTTAAAGAAGCGGCGGCTTTTTCTAAAAACCCTTCATATTTAATGGTGTAGCTGCTTACCCCAAGGGCATCCAACATAAATGGGACGGTACCACCGTTAGGGGAGACGAAATCGACTTCATGCCCGTGAGAAACAAAAATATGGTAGGGGGGTGCGTATTCCCAAAGGTTGTTCCTGGCATCATGCTTATCGGGGTCTCCCATATCCTGTAAGTTCGAAGCGATAATTAATATTTTTTGATCGTTCTTTGCCAATGCTGGAAGAGAGTGAGTAGTTAATAAGATAAATATGCAGACTATTATTTTTTCCACTATTTTGAGTTCTCAATTACTTATATTAAATCTCAAGTTTGTCTTGGTTATCACTGAGTTTAAGCGGCTTTTTGCTAGCTTAGTGTTCAAGGCTCACGCGAGCGAGGTGTAGGTGGTTAGCTGCAGCAGCTTATTAAGCTCGGCCATGCTCAATAATTTTGATGGTGCTTTAATGATGGGTTTTGTGACCATTATTAGTTTCCGTTCTTCAGTGTGGAGCTGGCTGGCGAGGTGGGTGTATGTGTTTTTTAGATCACTCTGTTTTGTGCTTTTATAATCCTGAGATTTTTGCATAACTTATATGTTTAAACCCTACTGTAAATAGGCAGCCAAGTAGTTTCTCATAATATCCGAATGGATATTGTTGAGGTAAGAAAATTACCCACTTCCACCCAGAAAGAGAAGCGTCAATCTGCACTGTATTGTCGCCGGATTAATAGTAATGAGGAATGGTCGAATAGCCTGACCAGCTAATCGACCCCCCCCCATACAATAAGAAGGTTATACGCTCCTGGTCGCGGTTGCCGGAGAAATATTTGCAGCACGTATCGCCGGGGTCAGTGCTGCAGCAAGACTTACCAGGAGAACCAGCAGGGCGCAAATGGCCAATGGCATCAAGGTCAGCTCGGGTTGCGAGTAATCTCTCACCATAGATTGGTTAACAATTAATGCGGCAGCGCTGCCTATGGCGATGCCAGTACCGGCGATTAAGCTGTTTTCCAACAGAAAGTAACGGCTGATATTTGTTCGGGTGGCGCCGAGAGCCCGTCTCACACCGATTTGTTTGGCGCGTTGATTAATCCAGAAAATGGTGAGACCGACAATGCCGAGGGCCACAATAAAGCTGAGCATGGCCGCAACGATAGAGAGTACTTTAACCATCAGATTGTCGCGTGCATAACTGCGAGCCACATACTCTGAAAGTACCTTAGTCTTGATCACTCTCTGCGGATCGCGTTCGGATAATTTCTGCACTAAAGCTTTCAATACTTGATCGCGCTTGCCGGGTTCGGTGCGTATCAGGTAGTTCGTATCCTGGGTGTTTTTAATTGAGGGGAAGAAGGCGACATTACCGGCATTTGACCAGCCTACCCAGGCACCTAGGTGCCGTTCGACAACACCGATAATTTCTATGGGATTGGAGCCGCTGCCATCAAACAGGGGTTTTCCAATCGGGTCCTGTCCAGGATAGAGTTTTTCGGCAAACTGCTGGGTAACAAGGGCAACGGCGATTTCCGGGCTTTCATTGGGGTCAGAAAATTGTATTTCCGCATCGGTGAAATTCCGGCCCGCTACTAAATTGAGACCCAAAGTGTCAATAAAATGGGGGTCAGTATTATAGTAATTTGAATTTTCTCCACCGATTTCCTGATTGGGTTGGGTATAGAAGGTACCCGCTGATCCTGACTGGGATAAGGGAACTTGATTTGTCACGGTGGCGTCTTTGACATAGGGAAGGGCACGTAACAACTCCAGGTCGGCAGCGATCGCTCCGGTCATATCGTAGTTCTGGGGTATCGCCATAAAGTTGAGGGCGATAATGTCCTCTACCGTTATACCGGTAGGGCGTTCTATTTTTTCAATTCGATCCTGCACAATCACAACAATATTACTGATGATTGCCAGCGTTAATGCCAGCTGCAGAGCGATTAACAGGGCTGAGGCTTTGTTGCGCCAGAGGGCGGACAACATGGGTTTTAACTCAAGCATGATTCGGCCTCACTGGGTTTTCAGATAAATGGAGGGATTGGTACGGCTGATACGCCAGGCTGGATAGAATCCCGCGAGTAGACTGGCAATAAGCGCAAGGCCGACAGCAGCTATCATCATCACCCAATCCATCGTCGCGACTGTGTCCATTTGTCCCATGGCCAAGTGGCGAATGCCACTAATCCCCAGGACGGCGATAAATATCCCTGCGATACCGCCGATCATTCCAATCGCGGCACTTTCAATCAGGTGCTGGGTGAAAATAGCGCTGCGGCTGGCGCCGAGTGCACGGCGTACCCCTGCTTCCGGCGCTTTGCGCAAGAATTTGGCGAGTAGCAGAGCCACCGCATTGATGACGCAAACCAACAGGAAAGCCAGGGATACCCAACCCAACACACGATTGTCATCGCTGAGGACCTCGTTGAGAACCAGCCATTCAGACGGTTTGCTCAAGGCAAATTTCAGTGGGCGCTCAAATCGCCCCTGGGCCTTTTCTCCCCGTATATAGGCAGTCAGGAAATCCTCATATTGCCCTTTCTGCTCACTGCTGCTGAGTTCCACCCAGTACTGAATCCAGATGTTCTCACCCTGCAGGAAGCCCTCGTAGCCATCGGGCCTTTCACTGTTCCATCCGTTGGTATTGCCCCAGCTGTAAATTTCGTACTCTCTGTGTAAGCCGAACGGTATAAACAGCTTTGCAGATTGAGCAAAGTGACTGTTGTTGAGATCGTGAATGTTTGGCGCGGGTTGCCAGTGATCGATAACACCAATCACAGTAAAGGGCTCGGCGTTTAGGCTAATAGTTTTGCCCACGCTGTTCTCACCGGAAAACAGCTTGTCATTGGTAGACTTGGAAAGGACGACAACCTGTGTAGCCGAGGTATCTGCTTCTTTCTCCCAGGTCCCGCCGTAAATAAAGGGCACGTCAAACAGAGAGAAAAAATCGCGAGTAGTAACACGAGTAGATGCGGTGAAAGGGAGTACGGGAGAGTCCCGCAGTTCTACAGTGAACCCGAAGCGATGCATGGCAACCTGGCGTGTAGGGATATCCGAGCGCAGTAGCGCTTGTGCATCCCGGTAAGTTATTTGCCTGGGTAATTCATTGGGGGAATCGTAAGCTTTGTTAACATCCCAGCTGTCCAACTGCACTGCGTAGAGAACATCGTCTTTATGCTCGAGAGCATTTTGCGACATCATATAGTTGAGGGTCAGTACTGTCATGGAGGCACCCACACCCACCGCAATCGCAGCGATCATCAGCGCACTGAGTACCGGCGTGCCGCGCAAACTGCGCAGGGCCAGGGAAATATAATATCCAAACATGGTGTAAAACTCCTTAGACGCTAACAGCAGCAGGCTGTTCGGGGACTGCGCGTAAATCGCAGACCTGTCCATCCACAATTTGAATATTTCGGTGAGCGCGACGGGCCAGCTCCGGGTCGTGAGTAACCATTACGATGGTCGTCCCCCATTCATTGATAAATTCCAGTAATTCCATAACCTGGCGTGCCATTAGGGAGTCGAGATTACCGGTCGGTTCATCGGCGAGCAGAAAACGGGGTTCACCCGCCAGGGCACGGGCGATAGCAATGCGCTGCTGTTGACCGCCGGACAATTGCGCCGGCAGGTGCTTGGCTCGGGCGGATAGACCAACCTGCTCCAGTACTTTTTCAATACGCTTGCGACGCTCTTTGGCACTGAAGCCACGGTAGCGCAACGGTACATCGATATTGTCGAACAGCGTCAGATCGGGGATCAGATTAAACCCCTGGAAAATAAAACCGATTTTCTCGTTGCGCAGGTGGGAGCGCTGACGGTCATTGAGGTTGCTGACATCGTCCCCATCGAGAAGGTACTCGCCGCCAGTGGGGGGCTCAAGTAGACCGGCGATATTCAAAAAGGTGGTTTTACCAGAACCACTGGGGCCGGTGACTGAAACAAATTCACCCTCTTTGACTTCGAGGCTGAAATCGCGCAGTGCGTGAGTTTCGATAGTATCGGTGCGAAAACTTTTGCGGACGTTGTTCATTTTCAACATTGCGGCGTTCCCTATTTTTTAACTTGGATTTATTGATTGAGTAGCTGCGCAGGGCACTAGATGAGCCCGCTTGCAATTGTTTTTCAGGTTTAATCGGTCAGGGCAACCAGCTGGGCGTTCTCCAGCTCTTCAGAAGAGGAGGTAATAATTGTGTCCCCCTCTTGTAGGCCGGACACAATTTCCACCTGTTTGAGGCCCAGGGCTCCTATCTGGATCGACACCCGCTCGGCCTGTTGTTCGTTGTTTAAGCGGAATACATGGTTACCGCCACTTTGATCGAGGAAGCCTCCGCGTTTTACCAGCAACACGTTATTGCGGTTCTCCAGTAATATGCGGGCGGTCAAGCGCAGGTTTTGTCGCAGCTTTTTCGGTTGCTCTTTGGTGAAGCGGACGCGGGCGACCACTTGGCTATTGATGACCTCAGGGGAGATCGCCGTTATCTCTCCGGCCAGCTCTTTACCGCCCAGGTTGATCGCTACGGCCATGCTGATGCCCAGGTCATCGGCATAGTTCTCCGGCACTCTTGCTTCCAGTTCAAAGCTGGTGAGGTCAACGACGGTGATTAAGGGCGCATTGGCGGGGACGGCACTGCGTTGTGCCACCGACAGGCTGCCGACAGTACCTTTAACGGGCGAGACGATATTCAGTTCACGCACACGGCGCTCTTTCTCTTGTACCTGCAGTTTCTGCTGAGAGACTTGAAGCTCTAGGTTGCGGGTTTCGAAAGACAGGGATTCTTTTTCGAGTTCTGCATTTTGTACCGCTTGCGCGTATTCCAGTTGTGCCCTCGACATATCGTCTTTGGTCTTTTCGAAATCCAACCGGGAAATAATTTGCTTTTCCATGGAGAGCTCTGCGCGTCTAAGCTCGCGCTTGGCAGCAGTCAGGTTGACTTTGGCCAGGTCAGCCTTTTGCCGATTTTCCATTTGTTGGCGTTTTGCCTGGATCTTTTGTCGCTGCAGATTGACGGTCAGCTGGTTGAGCTGGGCATTTTCCTGGGCAAGCTGGTTGGATAATTCAGGGCTGTCTACCGCAGCCAGCAATTGCCCCTCCTCAACGATATCGCCGGCTTTAACGGCGAACTTCACAATGCCTTGGGCAGGGCTGAACAGGGTGGGACTGTTGGCAGCAACAACTTGCCCCTGAACCACCAGATCCCGTATCAGATCTCCCCGTTCAACTTGAGCAATATTAATGCGGGAGAGAGAGAGGGTGCTGTCAACTGAGCCAGTTTTGTGCCAAGCACCGACCCCCCAGGCCAGGAAGGCGACAGTCAGGCTTGCGAATACTGAGGCTTTGAGGACCTTTTTATTCTTCCAAACGGGTACAGCTTCTATCTTGGTATCTTGTCTGGAAGTATTTCTAATCATTGTGTCTTTCCGTTTCTTTTACTGTTTTGCCTGCGTTTAAGAGTTGGATGCAGGGTCTTTAAAATTTGGATGCAGAGCTGAAAAAGCAGCTTTGCAAATAGTTATCGCAAATAGCGTGCCAAACCTTAATTTTGTTGTAACCTATTGAAAAATAATGATTTTTCTGTTTTTTTATTTTTTCGTGGTTTTTCATAGGTGTCCGTAAAAAGTGTCCGCTGTCCGTCCTGTCCGTCCTGTCCGTCCTGTCCGAATCCGGACAAGGATGGGCAGGGCGGTCATTGGTGGCGTTGGGGGAGATGGAATCGCGGCGACCATGCGGGAGCAGCGCCGTTTATGGTAGAGTGCGCGGCCTTTTTTTGATCAATCTCAATTTATTGGCTGTCTATGTTTCCTTCGCTGCTTTCATCGACCAAAGCCGACTGGTTCGGCAATATACGTCGGGACGTACTTGCCGGCCTGGTAGTGGCCCTGGCGCTAATCCCCGAAGCTATTTCCTTCTCTATTATTGCGGGTGTAGACCCAAGAGTCGGGCTCTATGCTTCTTTCTGTATTGCCGTGGTCATTGCCTTTGTCGGTGGCCGTCCGGGTATGATCTCCGCAGCCACTGGTGCTATGGCACTGTTGATGGTGGATCTGGTAAAAGATCACGGGTTGGAATATCTGCTCGCGGCCACATTGTTCACGGGGGTGTTGCAGATAATTGCCGGCTATTTAAAGCTGGGCAGTCTGATGAGTTTTGTCTCGCGGGCTGTGGTGACCGGTTTTGTCAATGCCCTGGCGATTTTGATTTTTCTGGCGCAAATGCCAGAGTTGATTGGCGGCACCTGGGAAGTCTATGCCATGACCGCCGCAGGCCTGGGGATTATTTACCTCTTCCCATATATACCCGTTATCGGAAAGGTAATTCCTTCACCGCTGGTGTGCATTCTTTTGCTGACGGCGGTAGCCGTGGCCATGGGGCTGGATATTCGTACTGTGGGAGATAAAGGTGAATTGCCGGATACACTGCCGATCTTCCTGTGGCCGGAGGTACCGCTTAATTTTGAGACCCTGAAGATTATCTTTCCCTATTCCGTCAGTCTTGCGGTCGTGGGACTGCTGGAGTCCTTGATGACCGCGACGATTGTCGATGATCTTACCGATACACCCAGCGAGAAGAACCGCGAGTGCAAGGGGCAGGGCATCGCCAATATTGCGGCGGGCACTCTCGGCGGCATGGCGGGCTGTGCGATGATTGGCCAGTCTGTTATTAACGTGAAGTCCGGTGGCCGCGGGCGCTTGTCCACCCTGGTAGCGGGTGTTGGTCTGTTGACCTTGGTGGTATTTCTGAGTGACTGGGTTGCGATAATTCCGATGGCCGCGTTAGTGGCGGTGATGGTGATGGTTTCCATCGGCACTTTTGACTGGAGTTCTATTCGTAATTTGAAACGCTACCCGCTCTCCACCAACCTGGTAATGCTGGCGACGGTGATTGTGGTAGTGTGGACGGATAACCTGGCGAAAGGGGTGTTTGTTGGTGTTCTGCTGTCTGCGTTGTTCTTTGCCAACAAAGTCGGTCACTTTATGTATGTGAAAAGCAAGCTTGATGAAGCGCAGGGCCGTCGTATCTACACAGTTATTGGGCAGGTATTCTTCAATTCTGCCGAAAAATTCACCGCGTTCTTTGACTTTAAAGAAGTGGTGGATACGGTAGTAATTGATCTGAGCCGTGCGCATTTCTGGGATGTCTCTGCCGTAAATGCCCTGGATAAGGTTGTGCTGAAGTTTCGCCGTGAGGGAGCGGAAGTTGAGTTAGTCGGGTTGAATGAAGCCAGTGATACGATTGTCGACCGGTTCGGCGTACACAACAAGCCCGAGGAAATTGAACGGGTTCTTGGAGGACATTGATGACCGCAAGCAGCAGTGAAAATAACAACAAGCGTGTAGACAATGGAGAGGCCGTATCTCTGGTCCTCTCCTGTATCGATGGCTCCCAGTACACTGGGGCAGTATGTGATTACGCTGCCTGGATGGCTGTTAATCTCTCTGCGCCGTTAAAGCTGTTACACAATATTGAGCGCAGCGATGTCCCAGCGGTGACGGACTTTACCGGCAGTATTGGCTTGGGTAGTCAAGAGGAACTGCTTGAGGAGTTAACGGCGCTGGAGCAACAGCGGGCCCGGTTGATGGTGCAGCAGGGCAAACTGATGCTACAGGCTGCGCGCAGCCGCGCTGAAGGTGCTGGTGTACAGGAAATCTTGATTTGTCAGCGTCACGATACCCTTAACGAATCGGTCGTAGAGCTGGAAGATTCAATTCGTGCGCTGGTACTGGGTATACGCGGTGAGGAACACGGTGATTCCGAACGCGGATTGGGTGCTCACCTGGAAATAGTGGTGCGGTCGTTGCACAAGCCCATTCTGGTGGTCAACCGTGACTTTCAGCCCCCCAGCACGATTATGCTCGCTTACGATGGCAGTGAGGCCGCGTGCAAGGCGCTGACATTGGTTGCTGAGAGCCCGTTGTTTCGCAAGCTGTCCTGTCACCTGGTACATGTGGGATCTGCGCAAGCAGCAGAAAAACTCTTGGCGGAGGGCCGTGCTAAGTTGGAGGCGGTTGGGATGGTGGTCACCGCCACTAACCTCACCGGGAATACCGTTGAGGCGTTAGTGGCATATCAGACTGAGCACCAGATAGACCTGACGGTGATGGGGGCCTTTAGTCACAACCGTTTGCGAGACCTCTTTATGGGCAGTATCACGGCAAAGATGCTATTGAAAACCCGCCAACCTCTGCTCTTGTTGAGGTAACTACGGCTCAGAGTGCCAGCACCGCCTCTCTGGGGCTGGCAAACCAGCGCAGCTCCTCAGCGGCCTCTGATAACTTTAAATCGTAGAAATGAGCTTGGCGTTTGCTCAGGCTCAACTCCCTTTTTCCCATCTCCAAATAGTCCTTAAGGTGTAAAGCCTGGTATTGACCGTCTATTGCTTTAGATTGAACCTTGCTGAAATCCCATTGGGGAATACTGAAAGCGGGTTCCATTTTTTTATCCTGATAACGCCATACTCCAGCGGTCGGGTCAAAATGGTAAAATGGCAGTAGCCTCCAACCCTGCTGCGCAACCAGAGCAACTGCTTCCAGCAAGTATTCAAATACCGCTTCGCTGATAAAATAGTTGAAGTTGAGTCGCACCCAGCCTGGGCGCAACAGTTTGTGCCCATTCAGAATCTGTTGTTCCAGCGCCCTGCTGTAAGCCATATCGATGCCCAGTAAAGTGTGCCCGTAGGGACCGGCACATGAGCAGCCGCCGCGGGCTTGAATACCGAACAGGTCATTGAGTAGCGCAACCACAAAACCGTAGTGCAAATCCCGTCCTTTCCACTTGATACGCAGAGAGACAATGGAAAGTCGTGGTGATTGGGTGTTGCCGAGAATCTCAATATTTTTCTCCGAAGACCATCGCTCCAGGGCCCGTTCCACATAGTCTGCTTCGCGCCGGCCAATGTTTTCGGTCCCCACCGCTTGTTGCAACTTGAAAACCATACCGGCTCGGATGGATTCGACAATCGCTGGAGTGCCGCCCTCCTCACTGCGCTCGGCGTCTTCGAGATAGCGATGATCCTTGGGGGTGACATATAAAACCGTGCCGCCTCCCGGTGCGGTGGGTACCGAGTTCTGTAGGAGTCTCCTGTGGACCACCAAAATGCCTGGCGTACCCGGTCCACCAACGAATTTGTGCGGTGAGATAAATACCGCATCCTTTCCATGGTGTCCTCCAGCCACTGTGGTGCCCTGCATATTAATTGGTACATAGGGCGCTGCGGCAGCGTAATCCCAAAAAGATATAGCATCGTATTTTTTCAGCAGTTCGGTTACTGCCGCTACATCCGTTTTGATACCTGTTACATTTGAGGCCGCTGAAAAACTGCCCATTTTCAGCGGCCTGTCGGCATAGGCTTTCAGTTCAATCTCAAGCATGCGTAGATCGATTCCGCCATTTACATCCAGCGGGATAGTGATCAGTTCTACAATGCTTTCTCGCCAGGGCAATTCATTGGAGTGGTGCTCATAGGGACCGATAAAGACGACAGGTCGCTGACGTTTGGGGATTGCTTTCAATAACCGGTGGCGTTCGGTCAGGTCTGCGGGTAGGCGCAGGTTAAGAATATCGATCAACTTGTTGATTGCCGCGGTGGCTCCGGAGCCGCAGAAAATTACTTTGTGGTCAGTGCCGGCATTGACCGCGCGGCGAATTTCCTCGCGGGCCTGTTCACGCAAGGTACTGGTGTGTGCTCCGGTAAATGAGCTTTCACTGTGGGTATTGGCATAGAAGGGCAATACCTGCTGGCGAATGGAGTCCTCAATGAAGGTCAGCGCTCGTCCTGATGCGGTGTAATCGGCATAGATCAATGGACGCCTGCCAAAAGGTGTATCAATCAGCTGCATGTCGCCGATCACTGAGTCGCGGATATATTTTATTAAATCTGTCATTGTTCCCTTCCACTGCGTAGTGGGTACTACTCTAGTTTTCCTAATGAGAAACAATGTCTCTATCTGTGCCCATTCACTCTAAACTTTCGGCACAACATCCCGGTAAATGATATTTTTTCGGAAGCATGGATCGATTTGGATTGTTTTTCGTAATAAACTTTGACCCGTACGGTCAAATTGGCAACGGGAATGGGTGCTATTTATGGCGGGGGGACTGAGTAGGCAGGATAGGGAAATACTCGAATTGTTACAGGGGGACGCAACGCTCTCGGTGGGGGATATTGCAGAGCGGGTGGGTATGTCCAAGTCGGCTTGTTGGCGACGTATTCATCGCCTTGAGGAGGAGGGGGTGATTTGTGAAAGAGTGACCTTGCTAAACCAGCAAAAATTAAACTTGCCCCTCACAGTCTATATCTCGATTCGTACCAACCAGCACAATGACCAGTGGGCTAGCCGCTTTAGCGAGCTGGCGCAGGGGATTGCGGAAATTCTTGAGGTCCACCGTATGAGTGGCGACCTGGATTACCTGATCAAAGCCGTAGTGACTGACATGTCGGGCTACGACCGCCTCTACAAGGCGCTGATCAAGGCCGACCTATTTGATGTCAGCTCCAGTTTTGTGATGGAAACTATGAAGCAGACTACCCGCTTACCGCTGAATCACGTTATGGCCAAGTAGCTATCAGCTGCTGCGTCGATGATGCCACCACTGGCGGAGTCTGGTTTCGCCCAGAGATTTGTCGCCTGGGGGCACACGCAGGCTATTGCGGATTTCTTTCCAGGCGTTGGAGTTAAACCACAGGTTCAGGGCGAAAACTACCAGCATGGTGGTAATAGAGCCGACACCCGCCAATAACATATCTTTTTGTGCGTCCCAGATGTCCCCCTGTGAACCGAGGAAGGCGCTTCCCAATTCTGGAGAGACCGCTTTGGCGGCCTGCCACTCGATAATTTCGTAAATTGAAGACAGCGCGAAAGTGACATCTATTGGAAAGAAATAGCCCCAAAAGCCGCGTAAACCTGCCAAGCGGATGAGGATTTCTCGAACTGGATAAGCCAACAACAGGCCAAAACTGAAGTGTACCAACCGGTCATACATATTCCGTTCTGAACCCAACCACATTTGCAGTGTGTAGCCAAAAGGTGTCTCGGCATAGGTGTAATGAGATCCGACTACATGCAGGCACAGGAAGAGTGTTATTAGTGCATAGGAAATATTCGATAGAGGAAAAGCGCGCAGACTGAACAGAATCATTGGGATAGCAGCAAAAACCAGATAATTCTCCAGCAGCCAGTCCTCGGGATGCAAGGGATGCCAAACTGACCAGACCCAGGTCAGGGTGAACAGGGTGAGCAATAATAGGCGGAACCCGTGTCGGCGGAGAATAGCTGGCATAGATTCGGTGCCTCTGCGTCTAACTGTTAACTGTATATTGGCGCCAGGATACACCATTGTGAATGGAAGGGAATTGGGCTGTAGTACGGCACTATATGTGCTGCATACGCTAGTGCAACGCCGCACGGTGGGGGAAAGTTATAATAATTCGCGCCTCCTCATCGAGTAATTGAGATAACCTTTTCTCAACCTCTCGGTGGGAAAAATACTCCAGTGCCAGCTCCACAAATAGCTCGTGGTGGCGGGCCTCGCTACTGGTGATTAGCTCGTAAAAAATCTTTAGAGGTCCCGATGGCAATGCGTCTGCTACCAGGCCAAAGCGCTCACAACCCCGAGCCTCAATAATGGCTGCGGTGAGCAGGCGATCCATCAGGTACTCTTCCTGACCGCGGCGAATCGACTGACGCAGATTGTTGATATAGGAGTCTTTGTGATCCGGAGCCTGGTAGATACCGCGTTCATGCATAATTTTGATCACTTGGCGGAAGTGGTTCATTTCTTCCAGGGCCAGGTTGATCATTGCTTCCACCAGTAGCGGCTTGTCCGGGTAGTGGGAGAACATGGAGACGGCCATGGCAGAAGCTTTTTTTTCGGCAGCGGCATGATCTTGCAGGAATCGATCAAAGTCACTGAGCACCACTTGTGCCCAGGTTTTGGGAGTGTGATAACGCAGTTCAAACATAGCTGATGGCGGCCAACGCAAAAGCGCCAGTATACCGCCATCAATGCGTAGTTTGGGGCGACAAAAGGTACGTCAGCTGGCTAGCCTGTGCTCGCGTAGTTCTCTCTCGTGTTGGGTGATGATACGAGCCTGCTCCAGGGACATACCGGCCTTGTCATGGGGGGTAGGCTTGCCGTTTGCATCGAGAGCGACAAATACGATTTGATCCACCTGCACAATCAGTTGCTGCGTCTGCTTGTTGCGGACCTCGCAATGCACTGTTAAAGAGGTTTGGCCGATACCGACAACCTCGAATCCAAATTCCACCACATCCCCGCAGCTGGCGGAACTGACGAAGTTGATTTCTGACATTAACTTGGTGACTAGCATCGGCGTGCCCATCTGGCAGCCGGCAAAAATTGCCGCCTCCTCATCAATCCACGACAGTAGCTGACCGCCGAAGAGGCGTTGAGCGGGGTTGAGGTCTCCGGGTTTTACACAGTAACGGGAATAGTATTTCACACTGACCTTCCTAAGTAGCTACAGGTTGAATAATTTTTGAACCGTTGGTGGTTCGGCTGTGTTGCGGCGAAGGGCCGTCCACTACTTTGCCGTTGGGCGAAGTGGTCTCCTTGCAAAGGGACTTGCATACAGCGTGCCAAACCAGAAAAAGTGCAGATGCCGGATTTTCGTAAAAAAATGTGTCAATTAGCCCTATCAAGGCACTGATTTGGCGCAATCTTGATCAAGATGGCCCACTTTCTGTGTAGGAAAGTCAGAAAATGTAGACGTTTCTTCCGGGTAGTGAGCGGACTATGGCGAGTTTGGCCGGGATAGTAGATATTCTGGACGCCACAGGGAATTTGTGAGAAATGCCGCTATGGGACTCCCGGGCCACAAGGATTAGAATGACCCGCGAATCTGACTCGGGCGTCGCAATGCCGGGCTTCAGTTCATAGTTTTCCAGAGCGCTACCCGTAATATCTGTGCTCAGGTAACCACGATTCCCCAAATACAAAGGGAGAGACTGCAAGAATGATCATCCAGCCGAAAGTACGCGGTTTTATTTGTACCAATGCCCACCCGCAGGGCTGTGCTGCCAATGTACGTGAGCAGATTGAGTACATTCAGAACCGGTCAGCGATTGAAAACGGGCCTAAAAGGGTACTGGTGGTCGGCGCTTCCACAGGCTACGGCCTGGCGTCACGAATTACGGCTGCTTTTGGCTGTGGCGCCGATACCCTGGGGGTGTTCTTTGAGAAACCGCCCACTGAGAAACGTAGTGCATCGGCAGGCTACTACAATTCTGCGGCTTTTGAAGAGGAAGCGCAGAAGGCGGGCCTTTATGCTAAAAGCATCAATGGCGATGCTTTTTCTGATGAAGTCAAGGCCCAAGCTATTGAGATGATCAAAGAGGATCTTGGGCAAGTAGATCTTGTTATTTACAGTTTGGCTTCCCCACGTCGCAAAGATCCAAAGAGTGGGGAGCTACATAACTCAGTGCTCAAGCCTATTGGCAAGTCTTACACTGCCAAGAACTTGAATACTGACAAGCTGGAAATTTCCGATATCACCCTGGAGCCTGCCAGCGATGAAGAGATTGCGAACACCGTTAAGGTTATGGGCGGTGAAGACTGGGAGTTGTGGCTGCAGGCTCTCAGTGAGGCAGGTGTCCTGGCAGACAACTGCAAGACGGTGTCTTACACCTACATCGGTGAAAAGTTGACCCAACCGATTTACGGCCACGCCACTATTGGCAAAGCTAAAGAAGACTTGGATCGGGCTGCAAAAGCGATTACCGATAGCGGCAAAGCCGCTGCCAGTGTCGCGGTTCTGAAGGCGTTGGTCACCCAATCCAGCTCAGCAATTCCTGTGATGCCTCTGTATATCTCCCTGGTTTACAAGGTGATGAAGGAAGAGGGAACTCACGAAGGCTGTATTGAACAGTTGTATCGTCTCTATACCGAGGGTCTATACACCGATGATCCCCGCCTGGATCAAGACAGCCGTATGCGCATGGACGATAAAGAGTTGCGCGCGGAAACCCAAGCAAAAATTGAAGAGTTGTGGCCGCAAGTGACAGCCGACAACCTGTTCGACTTGACTGACTTCAAAGGTTACCAAGAGGACTTCCTGAAGTTGTTTGGGTTTGGTGTAAAGGGTGTCGATTACAGTGCCGACAGCTCCCCCTTGGTAGAAGCAAAGTTTAAATAAATATTTGTGGGGCTCCGTTAGAGAGCCCCATTTCCCCCCCTCTTAAGCTGCCTCCTACAACTATTCCTAGTAAAGCTGCATAATTTGATTTTTCGGTTTACGGATGATTTCAATGGAATACCGCCAGCTCGGCACTAGTGACCTTAAAGTCAGTCAGATTTGTCTGGGTACCATGACTTATGGCGAGCAAAATAGCGAAGCGGAAGCGGCCCAACAGCTCGATTATGCACTGGCGCAGGGAGTCAATTTCATTGACTGTGCTGAGATGTATCCGGTGCCACCACGGCCGGAAACCCAGGGTCGGACCGAGGAATTTATAGGGAGCTGGATAGCACAGCGAGGGACGCGCCATCAGGTTGTTCTCGCTACCAAAGTCACCGGTCGCAGTGCAGCCAACTCCGGTGTGGGCCATATTCGCTCGGGCCCGCGTCTTACGCGCGAGCAAATTCTGCAGGCTTGCGACGATTCTTTAAGGCGCCTGCGAACAGACTACATCGACCTCTATCAGTTACATTGGCCAGAGAGGCAAACGAATTTCTTTGGGCAATTAGGTTATTCACACGGCAGTGACGATGGCGTTCTTATCGCCGAGACGTTAGGTGCCCTGGAGGAGTTGGTCTTGCAAGGCAAGGTGTGCCATGTGGGTATTTCCAACGAAACCCCCTGGGGAATGCTCGAGTATTTGAAGGAAGCTGTCGTTTACGGGAAACCCCGAATTGCCTCAATTCAAAACCCCTACAGCCTGCTTAATAGGACTTTTGATGTCGGTTGCGCTGAAGTCGCCATTCGTGAGAAATGCGGCTTGCTGGCCTACTCACCCCTCGCATTCGGTGTGCTGTCAGGCAAGTATTTAGGCGGGCAGAAACCCGAGGGGGCCAGGCTTACCCGTTATGAGCGCTTTCAGCGCTATGCGAGTGAACGCTCCGCTAGCGCAACTCAGGCTTATGTAAACCTGGCGTGTCAGTATGGTATTGACCCTGCACAAATGGCCCTCGCATTTGTAAATCAGCAGCCATTTGTTACGTCAAATATTATTGGCGCGACAACCATCGAGCAGCTGCGCAGTAATATTTCGAGCGTGGAGATTAAACTGGATGATGAGCAGCTGGCAGCGATTGAGTCGATTCATCAACAGAATCCCAACCCCGCCCCTTAACTCACCACAGACCAAGCAGTTATACGAATATGGGCTGTAGGCCCGGGTTGAAAAAGGCCCCCCAGCGGCTTTTTTCAACAACCTTTAAGAGTGCGTGCCAGCCTATCTATAATTGGAGCAAGGGCCTCGAAAAACCGGACTAATTGGGAAAATATAGTGGGACTTATTATGGAAACGACCGGACACCATACTCTCAAGGACCTATTTTCCCAGTTGGGTCTGGCTTCTGAAGATGCGCAGATTCATGAATTTTTGGTAACCCACTTTCTGTACCGCCACGAGAAACTTTCCGCAGCTTCTTTTTGGAGTGACGGCCAGCGGGAGTTTATTGAAAGTGCCATTCTCGATGATTCTGACTGGTGTGTTGCCGTGGATGAACTGGATTCTCTATTGCGGCACTGACGCCATGACCTCCCCCATTAGTGGGCATGCGCTCGCCCCCTCGTCATTAGGGTATACTACGCCTATTTCAACCGACTGAAATGGCAGATTGGTGCCGTACCCTGAATATATCTGATGGATAAACCCCGATTCCGCGCGGCTTTGCTGCACCCTCGATACTGGCTGACCTGGTTGCTGTTTGCATTTTGGTTTCTGCTCGCCCAATTGCCATATCGTTGGCAATTGGGCCTGGGCCGTGGATTTGGCCGGCTAATGCTCAGGCTTGCAACCAGTCGCCGCACCATCGCTGAGCGCAACTTGGCGCAATGTTTCCCTGAACTGGGAAAGGATGATCGTGCAGATTTACTGCGACGCAATTTTGAGTCCAACGGTATCGCGATTATGGAAACAGGCATGGCCTGGTTCCGTTCCGCGCGCTGGCTTCACAAGCGTTTTACCTTCGAGGGGCTGGAGGCTGTGCGGGCTCTTCAGGCTGAGGGACAAGGTGTTCTGCTGATGGCGATGCACTTCACCACCCTGGAACTCGGTGCCGCTATGATGGGAATGAGTATCACTTTGGATGGCATGTACCGGCCCCATAAAAACCCGGTTTACGACTATATGCAGCGCAAGGGCCGCGAACGTCATACTGGAGGGGGCACTGTCTATCAGCGCAAAGATGTGCGCGGAGTATTGCGAGCCCTGCAGCGGGGGCGTGCAGTCTGGTATGCTCCCGACCAAGACTACGGCATCAAGCAGGGGGTTTTTGCCCCGTTTTTTGGTGTCCCGGCTGCGACAGTGACCGGAACTTCAAGATTTGCCCGAGTGGGGAGGGCCAAAGTGGTCCCCTATCTGGTGACTCGACTGGATGACTGCTCAGGCTATCGCCTGAAAGTGTACGAACCAATAGAGCAAATTCCATCGGGGGATGAGCTGCAAGATGCTATTTTGGTCAATCAGTTTATTGAAGCCCGTATTCGCGAGGCCCCGGAACAATATATGTGGGTACATCGCCGTTTTAAGACCCGCCCAGAAGGCGCTGAAAATGTTTATGAAGGTGTGCGCAAAAAGAAAAAGAAGCGCAAGAGGGTGGAGAAATAGTCGCACTGGCATAGATACCGGGCCCTGAGTAACATATGGGTCTGACTCTGGCGGTGCTATTCCGGGTGGAGCACGAAATATAAGGAGTTAGGATGTTAACCGGCAGTATGGTGGCTCTGGCCACACCAATGTATGCAGATGGAAGCCTGGACTGGGACAGTCTGCACAACCTTGTTGAGTGGCATATTGAGCAGGGCACCCGCGCTCTGGTTGCCGTGGGCACTACCGGTGAATCCGCGACCCTCGATGTCAACGAGCATATCGAGGTCATCCGTCGTGTTGTGGATCAGGTGGCTGGTAGGGTGCCAGTGATAGCTGGAACCGGCGCCAACTCTACCTCTGAAGCGATTGAACTCACTGAGAATGCTGCCAGGTGCGGAGCGGATGCCTGCTTACTAGTCACTCCCTATTACAATAAACCCACCCAGGAAGGTCTTTACCAACACTATCGTTCTATTGCCAAGGGTGTCTCTATCCCGCAGATTCTCTACAACGTGCCGGGACGCACAGCTGTTGATATGCGGCCTGAGACCGTGCAGCGCCTCGCGACGGTTGGCAATATTGTTGGAATTAAGGAAGCAACCGGTGACTTGGAACGGGCCAAGGTTTTAATAGATACTCTGCCGGAAGGTTTTGCTGTTTACTCCGGTGATGATTTTACTGCAGTTGAACTTATGTTGATGGGGGGGCACGGGAATATCAGCGTGACCGCCAATGTGGCACCGGCAGCGGTGGCCCAGATGTGTGAGGCGGCGCTGGCCGGAGACGCTGTGACTGCCCGGGCAATTGACCAGAGAATACAAATATTGCACAAAGTGCTGTTTTTGGAGTCCAACCCGATACCGGTGAAGTGGGCTCTCCGGGAAATGGGGCGTGTAGACGGCGGAATACGTCTGCCATTGACGAGTTTATCCCCTGAACACCACGGGACAGTGCGCGAAGCTTTGCGTAGCGCCGGTGTACTCTAAATCCGCGAACTGAGAATTAACCAGGATAGCTTTAATGAAAAAACTGACCCTTGGAGCCGGGCTCTTTATTTCCAGTATTACACTGGCTGGGTGCGGTGTGCTCGGTAACGATGGCTATTTTCGCGATCGCAGTAATGACTATCAGCATGCCGATAGCCTTCCCCCGCTAAGGATGCCAGAGGGCGTGAATGCGAAGCATCAGGAGGAACTCTACGAGGTTCCTCAAATTGCCGGAGAGCAGCTGGCCCAAGGTAATTTTGAAGTGCCGCGCCCCCAAGCGATCTCAGTGAATGCCGGCCTGGATAGAGTAAAAATCCAAAAACTTGGTGGCAACCGCTGGGTGCTGGTTTCCCAGCCCCCAGAAGAGGTTTGGCCCCAGTTACACCAATTTTTGCGTGCTTCCGGTTTGCGCGTAGAAATGTCAGATGCCAGCGCCGGTATTATGGAAACGGCTTGGATGTCGTTTAACGAAAGCCCTGACAGCAAAGACAAGTATCGCCTGCAGGTAGAAACTGGCGTGCAGCCTGATACCACAGAGGTTCATGTGCGACATCTATCTGTGTCTTCATCTGCCCCGGTTGGTGGCAGTGTGAACTGGCCGCAACGCTCCTCCAGCCCTGAGCGAGAGGGCTGGATGATTGATGAGATGTCCACAGCCCTGGCTTCTGAAGCTGCCGCTTCTACAGCCTCCCTGGTTGCTCAAGCAATCGGCAATAGTTCTTTGAAAGTGCAGCTTCGTGAGCCTGCTGGTCATGAGCCTTATATCGCTATGGGCCTGGAAATGGAGCGAGCCTGGGCAACCGTCGCCCATGCGGTTAATTCTGGTGGTTATCGCCTGCACCGTGAAGACTCCGACATTGGTCTCTTCTACGTCACCTACGATGAAGAGCGGGAGCTCTCTTCTGATGGGGAAGATGATGATGGAGGTTGGTTCTTCTGGGGGGGTAATAGCGATGAAGATGAGTTGGCGGAGACTGCCGATCAGGTAAGCCTGCAGCAGATTCTCGCCGGTATTGACCTGTCCAAAGGTGCCGAGCCCGCGCTGTTCAAAGAAATTAAAGGGCTGGGCATTGACGCTACGGCAAGCGAAGCTTACCCCGGTTACCTGATCGTTATTCGCGGTGGTAGTGATGATGAAATTGAGGTGCGTATCCGTGATACCCGCGGACAGCCTTTATCCAAAAACGAAGCATCTCAGTTACTTCTCTCTATTCAGCAGAACCTGATTTAATGGGTTTGCGCTTCGCTTCCCTGGGAAGCGGCAGCAAAGGTAATGGAACAGTGGTCGCCAGTGGCGACCACTGTCTTTTGGTGGATTGCGGTTTTACTATCAAGGAAACCGAGCGTCGCATGGCGCGCTTGGAGATGTCACCGGCGGATATCTCAGCAGTCCTGGTAACCCACGAACACAGTGACCACCTCTCTGGCGTTGGGCCACTTGCTCGAAGATATGGTTTACCGGTTTACCTGACTCCCGGCACCCTTAAAGCTCGGGATATCGGTAAGTTACCCGAGCTGCACCTGATCGAGGGGCATCAGCCTTTTGTCGTTGCAGATATTGAGGTAACCCCGGTTGCAGTTCCCCACGATGCCCGAGAATCGGCCCAATTTGTATTTCGTAGCCGCGGTCGCAGCTTGGGATTACTCACCGATCTCGGAACGATTACCCCGCATGTTGAAACGCATTTTGGCGATTGTGATGCGCTGGTTTTAGAGGCTAATCACGACCCGCAGATGTTGGCACAAGGGCCTTATCCGCCCTCATTAAAAAGGCGGGTTGGTGGAGCCTATGGCCATTTGAGCAACCAGCAGGCAGCCGGGTTTCTACAGAGAGTCGGCTATGAGCAGCTGCAACACTTGGTTGTGGCCCATATCAGTGAAAAAAATAACAGTCTTGCCCTGGCCAAAGAGGCCTTGGGTGAAGTTGCCGAGTGTGTGCAAAGCTGTATTTTTGCATGTCAGCAAGATGGATTTGATTGGCTAACGGTTGAAAGCCGCCGCTAACTCCGATTTTTATCCCCAACTTATATCTGATTAAATGCGGCTGGCGCTAAAAATTAGCGCCAGCCGTGGTTGCTTTTAATTGAGGGATATATGGAAACGCTGTTGATTTATTTACTGGTGGGCGCAGCCGCAGGAACTATTGCGGGGTTATTTGGTGTCGGTGGCGGGCTGATTATTGTTCCTGCGTTGGTCCTCGTGTTTACCGCTATGGGGGTATCCCCAGAAATCCTTACCCATATGGCAGTGGGAACCTCCCTGGCAACCATTATTATCACTTCCATAAGTTCAGTGCGCGCCCATAATAAAAAAGGTGCCGTGAATTGGAAGCTCTTTGGAATTATGGCTCCTGGGGTTCTAATCGGTTCCTGGATAGGCGGTGCTACTGCAGAGCTATTACCTGGTGCCTGGTTGCAACTACTGTTAGGTGTTTTTGCTATCGTGATTGCCGTACGAATGTGGCTCAGTGGTGCCCGGCATAATCAACAGGCAGAAGGGGTGGGAAAGTTGCCGAGTGTGCCGTTACTGGTCTCCGCAGGTGGGTTGATAGGCTGGGCCTCGGCTATTTTTGGTATCGGAGGAGGCTCACTAACGGTGCCTTTTTTGTCCTGGTGTCGCGTTCAGATGCAGCGAGCTGTAGCGACTTCAGCGGCCTGCGGCCTTCCTATTGCGATTGCGGGTGCACTGAGTTTTGGCTTCCAAGGTTGGAATAATAAGCTTTTACCAGAATGGAGCAGTGGTTATGTTTATTGGCCGGCCTTTATCGGTATCGTGATTACCAGTACTTTTTTTGCCCGTTTCGGTGCCAATCTGGCCCATCGGCTCTCGCCCAAAATGCTTAAGCACTGTTTTGCCGTTTTGCTGTTCGTAATTGGGGTACGCTTTATTTGGACAAATTTGGGATTGTTAAAAGGACTGATTTAAAGAGTGCAATTTAGTTTGCTCACGGCGACCTTAAAGGCTCCAGCTGAAAGCTCATAGGAGCCCCAAGAATAGAAAAGGCCACTGCATTGCAGTGGCCTTTTTGGTATTTGGCGGAGTGCTAAAATTAGCGGATACCGCGCATACCTTTCTTCAGGAGCGGGGAGATAATGATCATCAGTGCACCGGCGCCAAGACCCCACCACATCAGGTATTCGTACAGACTGGTGTAGGTCGTCAGGGTTGAAGCCAGATCTGTGGCGCCATCCTGAGGAACCGCTGCCATCTTGCCAATACGAGTGGCGACGGTTTCAGATAGGGCGGTAGCAAGGAACCAAGTACCCATGCTAACACTCACGACCTTGCCGATAGACAGTTTGGTAACTGCAGACAGGCCAACAGGGGATAAGCACAATTCACCGGAAGTGTGCAGCAGGTAGGCCAGCACCAGCCAAATCATGGCGACTTTTCCAGCCTCGGTCGGGAATGTAGCTCCTAGAACCAGCGCGCCAAAGCCCAATCCAGCTTGGATAATGCCCAGGCCAAACTTCACTGGCGTGCTGGGTTCCCAGCCGCGCTTACCAAGCCAAACCCACAAGGATGCAAAGGGGATGGCTAGCAGCATAATAAAGCCGGCGTTAAGAGACCCAAACATGGAGGCGCGAACTTCGCCATCGCCTATGGAGCGGTCCAATACACGGTCCGCATAAAGGGTCATTGAGCCGGCGGACTGCTCGAACAGGGCCCAAAATACGATGGTGGAGGTAATCAGAACCATCAGTACGACGGTGCGGGAGAACTCCTCGCTATAGTGGCGAATAAAGCCATAACCAATAAATCCAACAAGGGAGAGCAGCATTGTCCCCAGCCAAATATCGTTACCGCTAAATGCCCATACGAGGCCCAAAGCCGCTGTTACACCGGCTATAGCAATGGCGAGTATGTCCTTGTTCTTCTCGTCTTTGTAGAGCATTGAGAACAAAATTAGGCCAACAATAGCGACGATGAGGAGGCTGTTCTGTGCCAGGTGAACGGCGGGTTCACTTTGTACAAGGTACCATACTGCACCCAGTGACAGGATGGCGCCCAGGTATACCGCCCACTCCTTGTTGATGGGGCCGAGGGCTTTTTCTTTGAGTACCTCTGGGCGGCTGGGCTCTGCCAGACCATCCAGATACTTCTGTCCCCAAATGAAGGTAATAAGACCTAAAATCATGCCGATACCGGCGAGACCGAAGCCATAGCCCCATCCATAGGTTTCCCCAAGCCAGCCACATAGCAGAGTGGCGATAAAGGAACCTACGTTAATGCCCATATAGAAAATGGTGAAGCCGGCATCGCGACGGGAATCATTCTTCGGATATAGCTGACCCACAATGGTGGAAATGTTGGGTTTGAGAAAGCCTACCCCCACGGTGATCAAGGCCAAAGCCATAAAGAATACTTTGAGAGCGACAACGTCTTGGATAATAACGTTTTCGCTCAGAGTGGTACCGGCAGCGATTACCGTACCGTTGTTCAGCGTAATCGCTTCACTCAAAACAGAGCCGGCAGCATAGGAGATTGCTTGATGCCCTTCTACGGCCATAAGCAAGTGCCCTAGGCAAAGTAGCGCTCCGCCGAACAGTACCGCTTTGCGCATACCGAGGTAGCGGTCAGCAAGTAGGCCACCGATCAAGGGGAGGGCGTAAACAAGGCCGGCGTAGGCGCCGAGAACATCGTAGCCAGCACTATCAGTGAACAGGTGGTACTTTGTGAGATAAAGCAGAAGCAAGTACTTCATCCCATAGAATGAAAAGCGTTCCCACATTTCTGTGGCAAAACAAATGTAAAGGCCTTTGGGGTGCCCAAGCAATTCGCCCGAGCCAGAAGTGGCCGCCGCCGTAGTAGCGTCCGCGACATTAGAAGACATAGAGGTTCCTCTGTCTGTAATAGTTATTGGGGAGCCTCAGCTAGCAACGACTTAGGGGGCCGGGCCGTCAAGCTTTGCTTCCAGAGTTTCCGGTACAACAGGCAGAGTTTACCAGCTGTCTATTTAACAGGCGAATCGTAGTGGTTTGATTTTCTCAAATGGTAACAGGGTACTTTGTTAGTCGGTAAATTAGAGTTAAATCCTGTTACATTCTTAGTTTTGAGGGGAAAATAACCGTGAAGGGTCTCTTCGCTACCGCCCTAGTCCTGGCTATTTGTGGCTGTTCTCAGCTTCCAAAGCACAATTTGGAAAGTGCAGATACTAAATCTGTCTTGAATGGACAGGTGATTTTCAGCCGGCCAATCTCTACTGATGAGTTACCTGATAGGGCTCTATTGGCGCTAGATGCTGAGATTGAGGTATACCTGGAAACCATTGCCCCAGAAGAAGAGCCCGATAGCCGCCTGCAGTCACTCATAGATGCTTTGCGTCAACAGCAGCTACTTTTTGAGTACGATGCCAATAGCACGCTCTCTGCCAGGGATGCCTACCACCAGCAACGGGGAAATTGCTTAACCTTTACTCTGATGATGGTCGCTATGGCCAGGGAATTGGGAGCGGAGGCATACTTTAACGAGGTGGATGTTCCGCCAGTTTGGAGCCAGGAGGAAGCGGAGACTTTTGTCATTTATCGCCATGTAAATATGGTATCCGGGCGCCCTCAGGGGCGACGTGTTGTCGACCTGAATCTGGCGGTGTATGACCCAGTCTACCAGCAAACAAAGCTGGACGATGTAACAGCGTTTGCCCTCTACTACAGCAATCGTGGTGTTGAGCTGATGCGGGAAGGGGAAGAGAAGCAGGCTTTTTTATATTTGCGTAAAGCGATAGAGCTACGTCCTGAGAGAAGTGACTTCTGGTCAAATCTGGGTGCACTCTACAGTCGCTTTAATCATAACTACGAGGCTGAGCAAAGCTACCTCCAAGCGCTGCACTTGAAGCCGGATAATCTTGTGGCTAGTAGCAATTTAGAGTGGCTCTATCGAGGCACTGAAAGAGAAGCATTGGCTGATACCTATGCCGCATACGTGCGGTATCACCGTCAACGCAATCCTTATTACCTCTATTACCAAGCCCGGCAGGCATACGAGGATGAAGACTTTAAACTAGCAGAGAAGCGTTTGAATCGAGCGTTGCGGGCCAATGATAATGACCATCGTTTTCATTTTTTGTTGGGTTTAACACAATATAAGCTCGCTGACATGGAGGCCTCGAGAGTGAGCTTTAAGAAGGCATTTTCACTGGTAAGTAGCTTGGAGGCAAAGAATAGTTACAGGCAAAAAATTGAATCTCTTACTGAACCGTGAGGGATAATTTTAAGGGATACAAATTTAGCAATTTCTTACTTATGAAAAAGGGTGCCTCTGGGCACCCTTTTTCATCTAGTCTCTGGATACCTAAGCTAAAATTGGTAAGTTACTCCAGCCCAAGCGTAACGTCCCTGATAGTCATAGCTGCTGTTCACATCGTACCAATCAGAAGTATAAGAGGGCTCACGGTCGGCAACATTGTCAATACCTGCGCTGACACGCATTTTGTCGTTAACATCCCAACCCGCCTTCAAGTTTAAGTAGGTATGAGAAGGTACGTCGACATAGGGGCTTTTGCCATCGCTCAAGTATTGTACATCTACACCGAAGTCCCAGCTGTCTGCATACCAAGTAGCGCTGGCAAGGCCTCGCCATTTCACGTAGACACTGCTGTTAGTACCTACGTAATCCAGGTAATCGGAGGTCTGCTCTGTTTCAGTGTTGTAAATCTCATACTCGAGCAGACGGGTAGCCTGCGCGCGCAGTGCGAGCTTGCCCGTATCGTAGTAGAGGTTCTGCACAATATCGAGATCAATACCTTTGGTTCTGATTTCACCAATGTTCAGCAGTGAGCCTTCCAAGTAAGTAATTTGCCCGCTGTCACCACGCTCAACTAAAGCGCAAGCGTCAGCGATACCATCCCGGTAACAGTCGTCCAGTATCTGCTGCAAGTCTGCACTGTCGATAGCATTAGTGATTTCGACATCGTAATAGTCCACGGTGATGGACAGATCTTCAACAAAGGATGGGGTCCAAACAACACCAGCGGTGAATGTCCGAGCCTCTTCTGCTTCCAGGTCCTCATTGCCGCCGACATTGGTAGCAATTTGGGAGCCTGCTTGAGTAAAGCTGGAGCTGACTTCGCTACAGTTGGTACCTTGGCCGTTTTCATTGGAACTGCTGGTATCACAGGGGTCCAGCAAGTACTCATAGCTCTGGGAGGAGCCACTGTAAAGTTCATAAATGCCTGGTGCGCGGAAGGAGGTTGAGTAGCTGGTGCGGAAACGGAAGTTCTCTGTTGGAGCGTAAACGATACCTAGCTTACCCGTACTCTGGCCTCCGAACGTGTCGAAATCGGAGTAGCGTAGAGCGAGGTCCATGGACAGTTCTTCAGCGTATTTAACACCGGCCAGAATCGGCAGGTTAAACTCGGTAAACAGCTCAGTAACTGAGTAGTCACCGGAGGTGGCATCCTGCTGGTTGCCGAAAGTATCACCACTTTGAGTTTCTTCACTAGGATTAAATTCACCGGATTCTTTACGATACTCAACACCGGCAGCAAAGCCGAGAGGGCCGCCAGGCAGTTGTATGGCATCAATGTCGCCTGCCAAGCTGGCGCCAAAGTTTACCAACTCGTATTCATTGTCTTCGCGGTCTGTGTAGCTGACGTAGTCCATAACCTCATCACTCATACCTCCAAGGAATGAAATATCTTCGTCAGCAATAGAACTCTCACCATCGATAACTTCCTGCAGCAATGTTTTGTTATAGGAGTTTCCGATTGTATTTTCACCTTCATTTCGCCCGTAGCTCAGAAAGGTATCCCAGTTGAAGCCGTTAGCAAATTCGCCGCGAGCACCACCTAGGATCCGGAAGGTTTCAGTTTTCTGCTCATAATCGCGGGTGCCCCCGGCAACTGGACGTAAACGGATATCGCTGATGCCATCCTGCCAGTTTTCGCCATGAGAAGCATCGGGTGCGCTTGGTTCCAGACCGTCTGGACTGCCTTGTGATTCCCACTCAGCCAAGGCGGCTTCATAAGCAGCCAGCTCAATCTGATATGAATCTTCGGCTTCTTGCCAAGCATCTTCCAGTTGGGCGGCAACCTCATCTGAGAGATTGTCAGAGGTCAGATTAAGACCGTTGCCGCCGTACATGGGCTGTGCAGCCAGCTGCTGACTGGTAGTTTTTACTGTATAGGAACCCTCACCGTAAAGCTCAATGTCGTCAGTGACATAGTAGCTACCGTTTGCTGTCAGGCTGGTACGCTCCATGGCGCCGGAGAGCCACATATATTGGCCGATGTCATAGGACGAGTAATCGGTAAGAGACTCTCCGTCGTCGGCAACACTGAAGGAACCGTAGTTAGTAAAGATATTACCGGTGGGGGACATAGAGCTATAAAGCTGTGCCCAGTCGCGGTCGTTGTATGTAATTTCGTCACGTTTGGTGTGGCTGATATTCGCAATAAATTTACCGCGTTCGCTCTCTCCCCCGAAGGTAATTGAAATCTCGCCATTTTCACCACCGCCTGCTTCGGTTGCGCCGGCACGGGCGTTGATGCGTACTCCCTCAAAGGAGTCTTTCATCACGATGTTGATAACACCGGCAACCGCATCAGATCCGTATACGGCGGAAGCGCCGTCCGTCAGAACCTCAATACGATCAATCATGTCCACGGGAATATTGTTCATATCCACCGCAGAGCTGACGCCAGAGCTTGAGGATACGAAACGACGGCCGTTGACCAAAACCAATGTCCGGGCAGAGCCTAGGTTGCGCAGCTCAACAAAGGACAAACCGGCACCGCCATTGTTGTCATTGGAGTTGATACCGGTAGTACCCATGGATGGCAGTTGGTTTAGCAGCTCATCAATGGTGCCAACGCCAGAGCGCGCAATGGTCTCTGAGTCAACTAGGGTAATTGGACCTGTAGTGGATAGTGGGTCACGAGCGATACGTGAACCGGTAACAATTACCTCTTCCACCTCTGCGCCAGCAGAGGATTCCTGGGCAAAAACGCCAGTACTGGCGAGCGTGCTCAGAGCAGCGATGGCAATGCTCAGTTTGGTCTTGATCATATTGGAACCTTCTTATACTTAAGGTACTTATAGTGCTTTTTATGATAATAGTTAAAAGCTGTCAGACCTGACTTTAATGCATTACTTGAAAATATGGAACTACTGGGGGGCTTGTAAAGTCTATGATTTGGCTATTTTAATGGTTGATTTTTGATCTTTGTGTCTTTTTTTTGATCTTTACGCGGTGGGCAATCTATCCAAAAGTCTCCACACCATTAAATTCGTCCTATAAGTATCCAATTTCATAGGAAAATAATTTTATGGCTGGTTTTTGAAAATTTGGAGTGGCGAGAAGGGAAGAGTGGCAACTTGTAGTTTGGTACTGACGAGGTGAATAGTATTAACTTTCGGTTTTACTCACTTGAAGTGGCGGGTTGGCACTTTAGAAAGACTTGATTGCTCGCGTGACACTTTGTGGGGAGCTAACACTGATTCTTTATAGTGTGTTACTGATTGAGGAGTGGGAAGCTATTTTCTCTCGGTATTTCTCGAACGAAAAAGGGCCGGCAGAGCCGGCCCTTTTTGTCTTCAGAGAGAATGAACTCTTAGAAGCTCATAGTGTACTCAGCGTACAGAACACGACCGGTATTGTCATACAGGTTGTAGTGGTCAGACGAGAATTTACCATCTTTATCCAGTACTGGCTCTTCATTGGTCAGGTTACGAGCGCCCAGTTTGATCAGGCCGTAAGACTCGGTATCAAAGCTGTAAGACAGGTTCATGGTGGTCCAGGTGTCCAGATCGTCACCGCTCTTAACTAAAGAGCCGCTATCAGTAACAGTGGTGAATTCATCGTGGCTAGTAACGTAGTCAACAGTCAGGTCCACCGCATGTTGATCCATACTCCAGCCCACAGTAAATTGAGCACGAAGATCTGGGTATAAGTTGAAGCCGGCAATGTCTTGTACAGGGCCTTCGAAATACGCCTCTTTCTCATAAGAGAGCTGGTGGCTCACGAAAGAACCCAAGTTAAGCATACCAAAAGGAAGTTCGACGCTGCCGTCAATTTTGATATCAATACCAGTTACATCCAGGACGCCGGCATTAGTGCTTTGAGAGTAGAAGACAGTTGCTGCGCTATTACCGTTACCAGTGAAGTAAACGCCAGTTGCTTCAGGCAGATCAACACCTGAAGCCCAGGCGTAGAAGATATCCTGAACTTCGGGCTGCAGAATGACATCTTCAACTTCAACGTTCCAGATGCTGAGATCTACATTCCAGTTATCAGCAAACTCCCAGTTACCGCCGATAGACATAGAAGTGGATGTTTCCGCTTCCAGGTCTTCACTGGTGGAGTAATAGATATCCCATTGTCTGCGGAGACCAGTATTTGGGTTGGTGGCTGTTTCGGCTGAAAACTGGGATGGACCGTATAGTTCGTCGAGCGCCGGAGCACGGAATCCTTTACCAACGCGAGCACGCAGGCTAAGTGTGTCGAGCACACGGTAGCTCGCAGATAGAGTTGGAGCAATATTGGAACCGAAGTCACTGTAGTCATCGTAGCGAAGTGCAGCACTAACTTCGATGGCATCGGTTACTGGAACAATGGCCTCGGCAAACAGAGCGACAACATCGCGATCACCGCTGGAAGAGTTACCGGCGCTACCGCCAACAAGGCCAGCTTCAGAGCCTGCATCGTACTGGTTACCGTACTCCATGCTGTAAGCTTCGGCGCCAGTCAGTACCAGGGTTTCACCTGCGCCGAAGAAGTCTCCTACGCCAAACTGCACATGGCCATATGCTTTGGACATAGCGGTGTAGTTATCTTGGGAGGTGGTGGCCTTCATCACCTCCGCAGCTGCGTCGGAGGTTGGGTCCATACCGTCTGCAAGTACGGAATCCAGGCCTGGGTAGGACAAGTAGTAGCTACCAAACTCTTTGGATTCATAACGGCCGGTTTGCAAGTAAGTTTCATAGCTTACGTTGTCGGACAAGTCGCCGCGAAGACCAAGGGTGAAGTCATATTGGTAGTCAGTAACAACGTTGTCACGAGGGCCAATATTATTCCAGCGGTAGTAGCCGGTCAGGGCGTAGTCTTCGGTGATTGTACCGTCGGCTATCAGCGCATTGATTTCGTCTTCGGAGAACGGGTTGTCCGCATAGTCAACAGGCAGGTCAGACCAGGTAGCAGCCGGTGGAGCATAGCGGCCGAAAGACTCTACTTTGGAGAAGAGAACGCTGGAGAATAGCTCTACTTTGTCAGAGATTTCGTAGTTGGCGTTCAGGAAAGTATTAACGCGCTTTAGCTCTGCTTTATTTGCAGAGATATTGCCATAGGCGTAAGAACACAAGGTCCCATCGCTGTCACCGAAAGCTGCAGCACCCTGCTCTGCGAACAGAGGCTCAGAACCACAGCTGCTAGCAGCGCGGTATGACTCGTACTCTGTTTCAGCATCTGAAAGGAGGACAGTTCTTCCGTAGTAAGAGTAGCCCTCAGTGTCGTTGTACGTGTCTATCTTGCCATCGCCATCCTGGTCCTGAGCCCAGGCGGCGGTGTAATCGCGGTCCGCATCAAAAATTGGGTCGCGACGGTCAAATTCTGCGGCAAAAGTGATATTGCCGCGATCACTGCTGATACCAGTAACAAAGCTGAAAGACTCTTCGGCACCATCGTCTTCAGAGCGGTCGCCACGACGCACAGAGAATTCGAGGCCATCGAAGTTCTCGCGCATTACCATGTTGACCACACCGGCAACTGCGTCTGAACCGTAAACAGCGGATGCGCCATCGGCGAGGATGTCGATGCGCTCAACGGCTGCCATCGGGATCATGTTCAGGTTAATAGTTGCGGCGCCCAAGTTCGGGGAGCCGGGTAGGCGGCGGCCATTCAGCATTACCATGGTACGCTGTTCGCCAAGACCGCGCAGATCAACAGTCGCGTTGGACTGAGCGGAGCTGCCAGAGCGCTCGCTGAAAGAACCCAGAGAGTTCAGAGGAGTATTGCGTAGGGTGTCAGCAATCATTAGGCTGCCAGCAGCGTCAATATCGGCGCGGTCCATGCTGACTACTTGCGCGGCTTCATCGAAATTTGTGCGCTTAATACGGGAGCCAGTTACAACAACTTCCTCTACGAGAGCGGCGTCTTCTTGAGCGAAAGCGGGCGTAGCCGGAATCATGATCGCTGCTGCGGTAAGGCCCAAAGCCCCCTTAACAGCTGCAGACAGTAGGTTCTTTTTCATTGTCAATCCTCTCTTGATCGTTGGATTTATAGTCTTTTGTCGTTTATGACGATTGCCGGAAGTAGCTACCCCCAAGCGGCCACTTCCCTCCCAACACTCTTGTTAACGATTGGCGGGGAGAACCCCTCAAAAGAATCGCATTTTTTTTCCAATACTACGTATTGTCAGGACTGCCAGGTCCCTTTCTGGTTGATTTTTGAACGAAGTGGCTTTTTTTAATGCTTTTTAGTTGGGGAGGTAGGACTGGGAGAGGTAGGCTCAGAACCTGAGGGAGATGCTTCCATATAGGAATCGGCCGGTAAGGTCGTACGTCTGATAGTCGTAGTTATCGCTGACTGAGGTTGAAGCGAAGGGAGGGGGGGTGTCTAGCAGGTTGTTTATACCAATGGCAAATTTTAGCGGTTCGCTAGGAGTGTAGGAAATCTGGATGTCCTGAGATGACCAGTCACTAATTTTTCGCGCGCCATCAGTGCCGTCTTGATTGGTGAAGGCCTCTGTCAGGCTTCCTACGTAGTGTATGGTATAGCCCGCATTCCAAGGGCCCCTATTCCAATACGCACCTGCATTCGCCTTCCATTTGGGGAGTGAACCAACCCCCCCGCTGGAGATATCGGTGAAGGTTCCGACAAAGTCCTTTTGATTTGACTCGGGAGAGCTTTGGTTAAGGTAATGTAGCATTCGGCTGATGTTGAGGGCCAGCTGAAGCTGGCTGTTATCACCGGTCTGAAATTCATAGCGAAAGGCCGTGTCGTATCCTCGAATTTCCCGGCTACCTTGATTGATGCGGGATGCGTAGATTTGGGTGATATCACCGTTTCCATCACGAACGACCAGATCGGTATATAGGTTGAAGTATGCATTTTGATCCAGCAAAAACTGGGGGTTGGTACCTATGACCTGATCTTCATCAATATCGTAAAAGTCGAGCGTTGCGGTAAACCCTGCTATGTCGGGTGGCTGCCAGGTCACGCCGAGAGAAGCCGTGCGGGATGTTTCCGGTTTGAGATCAGGGTTGCCGCTAAATTCTGTTAAATACTGTATTCGTGAATTGTCGGCCTGCGCTAGGCAACCGGGAAGGGAGCTGGCATTTGAGCTGGTGCAGGGGTCAAATAAAAACTCTTGGGTTTGGTAGCCTTGCTGGTTCATGTCTGTCAGCGTCGGGGCCCTAAACCCGGCGGTATAACTGCTGCGAACCAGTAGTGAGGGTGCGGGCTTCCATCTAATAGCGAGCTTTGGATTGCTGGTATCTCCAAAATCATTGTAATAAGAGGTTCGGATGGCCCCATCAAACCACAGTTTTTCTGAAATAATAGGTACCGATACCTCGGCAAATGCTTCTTTGATAGTTCGGGTTCCCTCGGTAGAGCCAGGAGCGTGCCCCCCGATAAATGAGAGTCCAGTATTGTCATTGGATCGAAGGCTGACGCTCTCTCGCCTAAACTCTATTCCGGCAGCTGCGAGGATGTTACCGGCAGGTATTTTCTTAACGATACCATCGGTAATAAATGTAAGTGATGTCATGCGGGAGTTGCTGGTGGTAACGCTTTTGCCGCGTATATAGTCCAGCTGGTTTGGGTCGATACTGCCACTGGGGCCCAGTAAGTTAATGGGTATACAGGAAATTGTGGCGTTGCAAGTATCTGGCCCTTTGAGACCTGTAGATAGAGCGTATGGGTCTATGACGTTACTTAAAGTTTCCTTTTTATAGGCTCGATGAATCGAGGCACCCAGCTCCCACTGCCATTCATCCCAGAAGCCTTTAAGCCCAGTATTAAACCTCCACGAGTTTGTTTGGTTGTTCTGTACACGAGGTCCCAATTCAATGATACGCCGCCGTACATCATAGATATCCTGATCGAAGGTGTTATAAAGGTTGTCGGCAGATATTGTCAGGTCACCATTATCAAAGTGAGTAAATACAGGTGTTGGAGCTGAGGTGGACTTTCCGGTTGATCGTACACCCATGATTTCAGAGAAGGCGACTGAGCTATCGCCAATATCCAAGTTTCCGGCTATGTAGATGGAGTCATTCTGTGTGGGAGTGACTGCGGAAGAATAGTCACTATAGTCAAATTTGTCTTCGGTGGACCAATCTTGATAGAGGCCGGCCGAAAGACTGGTTATTACGTCATTTTCCCCAAGGGCAATAAATCCTTCTGGAATAGCCGATGAGCGCTGGTCAGAGCCCCCTAGAGCGCGGCTATCGGCCGAACTTGATAGGTTGCGGTTACGGCTCATCACCGCCCCCTGTTTATTTTGCGAAAGATTGAGCATCACATGGGCGCGATCCCCTCTCCAGCCCCAGGTTAAGTTGTGAGACTCACTCTCGCGATCGCTGTGCGGGGTTTGACCAAAAAAGCTCTTTACTGAGAGTCCTTCAAAATCCCTTTGCAGGATGATGTTGACCACTCCGGCAATGGCGTCTGAGCCATATACCGCCGAGGCCCCGTCTTTTAATATTTCGACCCGCTCAACCAAGGCAAGGGGAATGGTGTTGAGGTCTGTTGCCTCCCCTTTGAACCCATCGCTAATAATGCGTCTCCCATTGATAAGTACCAAAGTGCTATTTGCTGGAAGGCCGCGAAGTGAAACGGTCGCAGTTCCATCACTTTCTTGGCTGACAGAGGTGCTTGTTGAGTTACCGGATATTGCCGGTAGAAATTTGAGCAAGTCAGCTATAGTTTGAGCGCCGGTCATTTCCAGTTGATCACGTGAGAGTCGGTCGACAGGTAGGTATCCGTCTGATTGAAAGTGGCGTAAGTGGCTGCCGGTCAGGCTCTGGCCGGTTACAGTGACCTCTTCCGTTTGTGCGTTTTCAGGTAGTTCTTGGGATAGTCTGTTTGTGGCGGGGGGCTCAATTACGGCAACTGATGATGCCCCCACCCTTTTGTAGGAAAGGGGTACTTCCTTGAGTAATTCTTTTAAGGCTGACTCAAATTGGCCGTCCGGGCTCTGTAGCGTCTGTCGGCTTACTCGGTAGTTGGCTGCAGATGAGGTTCGTACTAGTAGTGAGATTTCACACTGCTGTCCTAGGGATATCAGTGCTTGAGAGAGGCTCCCCTTGGGTATCTGAATCCCAGATTTTGGGCATAGAGCTGAGGCGCCGCCGGGGTGAGCTAGCGCTATGGCAAGGGATAATGTTATCCAGTGCTTGAGAGTCAATGGAGTGCCCGCTGTTATCAATGCTGCACACTGGGGCGCAGCATTACTATCGCTATATTCTGGTTTTATGACGGGTTAGTTTCGCCTAGATAATAAACAACCGCCGTGGGCGACGGTTATAACCTAGTTATTCGTAGGAGACAAGATAGTCAGGTTGGAGTCGCTGTGATCTTGTTGTAAGTCCAGGGCGGTAGCAATTGCCTTGAGTGTGTTATCTGGGTCGGAGATCTCAAAGGTTCCCGAGATTAGTCGGTTTTCTACCTGCGGGGATGCGGTAGCAGGGATACTGAGATAGCGATTAAGCTCCATAAGCGCATCTTTGAGGGGAGTTCTTTCAAAAACCAGCGTGCCCCTTGTCCAGTCGGTGGCTTCCTCTGGGGAGGTGTGAGCGATAGGGGTAAGCCCTCTATCGGAGACGCTGACTTTCTGGTTCTTAACGAGTTGCACTGACTCGGGTTTAAGACCGGCAGCACTGCTGGCTTCACTGACTGAAACTGTACCGCCTACGACGGACACTCGCGTGTTTTCAGGGTTGAGCTCGACATTAAATTCGGTACCCAAAACGCGAATATTGGCACTACCTGCGACTACGGTGAAGGGTCGAGAAGTCTGCCTGGCGACCTCAAAGAAAGCTTCTCCCCGGACTAGCTGGGTGCGCCGCTCTTTGCGGCTATAAATCACTCTCAACTCGCTATTGGAATTCAGCTTTACTTCTGAACCGTCGGAAAGGTCAATAGTTTGCACCTGGCCACGCTCGGTCACAAATATCTGTGCCTGAGGTTGGCTGTTTATGCCTTGATAGCCTACCCAGAGAGCGATCACTGCCCCGCAAGTTGCCAGTCCTCCTCCAATCAACCATTTAGGTAATGCCCGCAGGCGTTCTTCAGATTTGTATCCCCTTACATGGGGGAGGGCGGATCTTTGAGCGGTAAAGTCCGAAGCACTCGGATTCTGAGATGGAGCGCTCTCGGGGAACAGCTGGTCGATTGGTAGATGGGATAGGGCACCCAGATCTCCCCAGAGTTCAGTAATCTCAGAAAAAGCGAGGTGGTTTTCTTCTGAGTAGGTTATCCACTGGCTGAATTCGCGGTGGTCAGCTGCGCTTACTGAGCCTGAACGCAGGCGCACAACCCAAGCACAAGCCTGGTCGAGGCTATCTTCGCTTACTGCTTGCTTGGGGTTAGTTGTCATGGCTGCTCTAATACCTTGGGTCTTCAAAAGCTTACTTGGTACAAAGGTGCCTAAAGTGGCATCTTACTCAAAAAAATGTGATTTGTACGTTCTGTTTGGCGCAAAAAGCTAGATCAGAAAACAATTTCAACACATTCTTCATGTTTTGCAGTAAAAAATTCTGTATTCAGTGCAAAATTCAGAGTGTTCAATTTTCTCTTTCTGGCCTTGGAAGCTGAGACGGCCGGAGAGGCTCCCCCCTCAACTAATTTTCATGTTGAATGTTAGATTGATGTGACCATTTTCTGCGGCTTTACCCTAAAGTCGTTTTTAAAAATAGGCCGCGAATGCCTTACTTGAATGACTGCCCCCCTCGGATAGCTACCTCTCAGGAGCGACTTTTTTCCGACATGCCTTTAAAGCCTGCAAAATATACTTTTCGACACTGCTCACTGAAATATTCATTTCCTGGGCTATTTCGCTATAGGACAGCCCCCGGGTTCTGTGTAGCAAAAATGCTTGGCGGCACTTGAGAGGCAGCTTGTCCATGGTGTCGTAAATGGACTGCAGCTGCTGACGGGCTGCCAACAGTCTTTCGGGGGACTGATGGTCGGCGTGTTCATCGGTATAGGGGGCGCTGTCCAGCGGTGCTTGTTGGTTGATGTATTCGACATGCAGCTTGCCGCGACGCAATTGGTCCACCGCCAAGTTGTTGGCTATTTGGTAGAGGTAGGCCCGGGGGTTGTCGAGTTCTTTTTCATCGCTGAGTTTTTGCAGGCGCAGATAGGCATGCTGGGCGATATCTTCGGCATCGTCAGGACTTTTGACAATGCGAGAGACAAAGCGTACCAAGGCCTGTCCGTGCTCGGTAAACAGCCGTTCGAGAAGCGTCTTCCTGGCCTTATTCATTACTGATCGTGATCCCCGTACCCGACTCGCTGTAGTTATGGACTGATTGTTCTTAGTGCGAGTTGGCGCACAGTTATATCACAAGCATTGGTTTGGCTACGAGAGGCACGATCGAACTTGACTGGTCACACCTTTCGATTCCCTATGCCTCGAGGTCGATGCCGGTATAATGGCGGCCGCGCCACAGGCGTAGACGACAAGATTTTGCAGAGGTGTGTCGAGCACCGGAGATTAAATGAGTTATCAAGTACTGGCACGGAAGTGGCGCCCAAGGCTGTTCCGCGAGATGGTGGGGCAGGAGCATGTGCTCCAGGCGCTGATCAATGCCCTGGATAATGAACGTCTACACCATGCTTACCTGTTTGCTGGCACTCGTGGGGTGGGAAAGACCACTATCGCGAGAATCCTGGCGAAGTGCCTGAATTGTGAAGAAGGGGTCAGTTCCGAGCCCTGTGGTCAATGTCATGCCTGTAATGAAATTGCCGATGGCCGTTTTGTTGACCTTATCGAAGTGGATGCGGCTTCCCGTACCAAGGTGGAGGATACCCGGGAACTGCTTGAGAACGTGCAATACGCTCCCACAAGAGGCCGCTATAAAGTCTACCTGATTGACGAAGTACACATGCTGTCCAACAGCTCTTTCAATGCGTTATTGAAGACACTGGAAGAGCCGCCCCCCCATGTGAAGTTTCTTCTGGCGACCACTGATCCACAGAAGTTGCCGGTCACAGTGCTGTCTCGCTGTCTCCAGTTTAAGTTAAAGAATATGAGCCCAGAGCGGGTTGTGGGGCATTTGAAATTTGTCCTGGAGCAGGAGCAAGTCCCATTTGAAGATGGAGCTCTCTGGCACCTCGCTCGGGCTGCCGATGGCAGTATGCGTGACGGGATGAGTCTTACCGATCAAGCGATCGCCTTTGGTGGTGGAAAAATCACTGAAGCTGAAGTGCGCGGTATGCTCGGTAGTATTGATTCGAGACTGGTCTGGAAGTTGTTGCAGGCCCTATCTGATGAAGACGCTCCTGGGTTATTTGCTGTTGTTGCGGAGTTGTCCCAACAGGCGCCCGATTACAGTGCCGCGCTGGTGGAGCTGGCAGATAACCTGCACCGCATAGCCGTCGCGCAACTCCTTCCTCAATCCATTGATAACTCTCTTGGGGACGGGGAGAAACTTAGGGCTTTGGCGGAGCGTCTCGGCCCAGAAAATGTGCAGTTGTATTACCAGATGGCTTTACATGCACGACGCGACCTGCCGCTGGCACCGGATCAGCGAAGTGGCTTTGAAATGGCGTTGTTGCGTATGTTGGCATTTCGTCCGCAGGGGGTTGCGGATATCCCGCGTGCGCCACTGCCAGCTGCTGAATCAAAGGGAGTAGACGCGTTGCCCTGCGAGCAGCAGCCATCGATGTCCAATTCGGAGGTCAGTCCGGCAAAAAAGCCTGAGGCGGTGCAACCGCCTGCTCGATCGGTTGCGACAGGTCTTGAAAGAGTCCCGCATAAACAGGTTTCGAAATCATCGGGATACGACCGGGTGGTGGGGTCCGAAGTGGAGTCACCACAGCAAACTGTTCCAGAGACTGGCATCGGTGAGTCGATGATAGAGTTTGAGCAGGAACCGGCTCCGAGTGCTCCCCTTTTACAGAATGAACGGGAAGCGAGGCAGGAACAGCGGCCTCAGCGCCAGGATGTCCTGGCTGAGCTGCGTCAGCGAGTAGCTGAAGTGGAGTCAATGCCGGTCGAGGTGACGGCGGTCGCTTCGAAAGAGCCCGCAGCGAAAATTTACAACCAGGAGTTGCCAAAGGCGCAGCTGGAAGCATTGACTCCCGGTAGTTGGCCGGTGATGTATAGACAGCTGGGTATTACCGGTATATTACACTCCATCGCCCAGCATTTAGAGATGGTGGGGCGGCAGGACAATATACTGTCCTTTACTCTGGATGAATCGTATAGCAGCCTCTACGACGAAATTCACCAGCGGCGCCTGGGGGATTTGTTTGGGGATTTTTTCCAGCAGCCAGTTGTGGCACAAATACAAGTGGGGCAGGTGCATGGCAGCACTCCCGCAAGACTGGTAGCTGCTACGCGCCAGGAGCGACTGGAAGCTGCCCACGATGCACTGTTAGCTGACCCTTTGGTTCAGGAGCTGCAGGCTGAATTGAGTGCTGAATTGGTGCCAGATTCCGTAGAGTCTCTGGTAGACGCAGATTAATTACAGGTAGGTCTCCACAGTCATAGCTCGGGGCCACCTACAAAGATAGAGGTTACCTATGAAAGGTTTGGGCGATTTAATGCAGCAGGCCCAGAAAATGCAGGCTGACATGCAGGAGAAAATGCAGAAGGTTCAGCAGGAGCTTAATGAGCTTCGCATTTGTGGTGAATCTGGTGCGGGAATGGTCAAGGTGACGATGAATGGTCGGCACGATGTTATTTCTGTAGAAATTGATCCCTCTCTTCTCGCCGAAGATAAAGAGATGCTGGAGGATTTACTGGCCGCTGCGGTGAATGATGCGGTGCGCCGAGTAGAGGAAAAAACGCAGGAATTGCAAAAGCAGGGGGTGGGAGACCTCACTTCAGGCATCAATTTGCCTGAAGGCTTTAAGTTCCCGTTTTGAAAAGTGGCTGATCCACTGGTTTTAGATTTGTATGTTTAGTCCTTTGATAGAAGAGCTGATTCGCGCACTGCGCTGCCTGCCGAGTGTAGGCCCCAAGTCCGCACAACGCATGGCGATGTATCTGCTGGAGAAAGACCCTGAAGCGGCGTCCCTACTCGCCCATAGCCTAGCGCAGGCGGTGGAGAGGGTTGGCCGTTGCCAGCAGTGCCGGACCCTGACCGAAGAAGCGATCTGTTCGCTGTGTGACAATCGTCGTCGCGAGCAGGATTCTCTCTGTGTGGTGGAGACACCGGCAGACGTGTTGGCTATTGAGCAGGCGGGAAATTACCATGGTCGCTATTTTGTACTGCATGGACACTTATCGCCCATTGACGGGGTAGGGCCTGCGGACCTGGGAATGGACCTACTAGAACAGAGACTTGCTACAGAGTCTTTGCGAGAGCTTATCGTGGCAACTAACCCCACCGTTGAGGGAGAAGCGACAGCGCAATATATTGCAGAGCGGGCAAGGGTGCAGGGTGTGGCAGTGAGCCGAATCGCCCATGGCGTGCCTATTGGTGGAGAGCTCGAATATATTGACGGCGGCACACTCGCACATGCCCTTAATAGTCGAACCGCATTTTTTCCAGGCAGCTAAGTGATATCAATGACTGAAATAGATACCACCCCGCGCTGGATCGATAGTTTTGAGCAGCTGGCGAGCCTTTGTGCCGGCTGGCGTGAACAGCGGGCTGTGGCCCTGGACACTGAGTTCATGCGGAGCCGCACATTTTACCCCCAGCCGGCGCTGGTACAGATTGGGGATGGTAAGCACTGCTACCTGATCGATAATCTTGCTATCGCAGATTTACAGCCTCTGCGGGACCTGCTGCTCGACACCGCTGTGACCAAAGTTATGCACAGCTGTAGCGAGGACCTGGAAACTCTGGAACGCCTGTTGGGCGTTATTCCCGAGCCTATTTTTGATACTCAGATCGCTGCCGCTTTGTGCGGAATGGGAGCGGGACTGGGTTATGCGGCAACGGTTAACCAGCTGCTACGTATCGATCTGCCAAAAAGCGAAACCCGTTCTGACTGGCTGCAGAGACCCCTCAGTGAGGCACAAAAAAACTATGCCGCGCTGGATGTGGCTTGGTTGCCCGTACTTTACGGTGTACTGCTGAAAGACTTGAGTGAGCGTGGTCGTCTGGAGTGGTTACATGAGGACTGTGCGTCGCTGGTCACCGTGGCTCAAAATCCCAGCCCAGCAGAGGTTTACTACCAAAAAGTTAAGGGTGCTTGGCGCTTGCGCAACAAGCAATTGGCGGTGCTACAGGATGTTTGTGCCTGGCGAGAGCGAGAGGCCAGAGTTTTGGATATGCCGCGCAACCATCTGCTTAAGGAAGCTATCTGTATCAGTCTGGCCCAGCAGCTCCCCCGTCATAAAGGTGCATTAAGCCAGCTCGGCATAGAGGGAAGGGCACTTCGAGAGCATGGCGATACGCTCCTGAAGATTGTATCGCATGCCTGCGAAAGAGTGGATCCGCCTCCGCGCATGCGTCAGCCTCTCAACCGACAACAGGGGGAGGTTCTCAAGCAATTACGTCTTGAGTTGGGTGATATTGCGGAGCGTACGGGACTACCCTCGGGAATATTAATTCGCAAGAAAGAGTTGGAAGCCCTGGTTCAGGCTGATCGTCCGGAATTGGAAGGACGGCTTGGTGGCTGGAGAGCTGATGTGATTGGTCAGCCCCTGCTTGAGGCTCTGCGACAACTGCGCAAAGAGGAATTGAAGTGAGAATTTTGTGCGACATTTATCGCAGCCCCAGTAAAGAAGAAATGTATCTGTATGTGGACAAGCGGGAAGGCATCTCACGAATTCCTGATAATTTGTTGGAACTTTTCGGCAGTCCAAAGCATGTTACGACTATGCTGATGACCGCGGACAAAAAGTTAGCCCGTGCGAATGCAGCCAAAGTTTTAGAAGAGGTGCGCGCGCGAGGTTATTACCTGCAGATGCCGCTGGTCGAGGATTCCGAAATGCGTGAAATTGCTCTTAAAAACAGCAAGTTGCAGCGCTGAGAAGGATTAAATGGCACAGGTGCCTTTCTGGCGACGAAAAACACTGGAGCAAATGAGCCAGGCCGAGTGGGAGCTTCTTTGCGATGGTTGTGGCCGTTGTTGCTTGCACAGCCTTGAGGACGAGGATACCGGTGAAGTATACCTGACCAATGTTGCCTGTCGTTTACTGGATACTCGCTCGTGTCAGTGCAGCGAATACAACCAACGGAAAAAATATGTTCCCGGGTGTATTCGGCTACGTGTACAGGATATTGCTGAGTTCGACTGGCTGCCAGTTACCTGTGCTTACCGCAATCTCGCGGAGGGTCGTCCGCTTGCAGACTGGCACCCTTTGGTATCAGGGGATCGTGAATCGATACACCGGGCAGGTATATCAGTGCGAGGCCGTGTTGTCAGCGAAAAATCAGTTCACCCTGAGGATATGGAAGAGCACATTATCTCGTGGGTTGAAGTGGGCTGATCGAAAGCAGGATCAGCGACCTGGAATAATCAAAGTAAAACACTTTTCGCATGTGAGCACATTACTATCAAGGGTAAATCGCATTTGCGAGGACAACCAATATCATGCGGGTCCTTGATGGCATACGGTCAGTTTTTTTAACGTGGCTTTCTACAGTTGGAGTCTTCTATTTTTAGGCTTGGCAGTTTTGCCCCTTTGCCTTGGAAGGGAGACCTGGTGCGCTGGGGTGTGAAGAATTACTGCGTGGGGACTCGCACAATCGCGCGCTGGGTGATGGGCATCAAATGTGAATTTAGGGGAATTGAAAATCTGCCAAAAGAGGGTGCGCTGATACTTGCAGCAGCGCACCAGAGTTATCTGGACCTTCTGCTTCGCAGTGATGTTACAGCGCTGGCCAAGCGTGAACTCTTTACTCTGCCAATCATTGGTCCGATTCTGAGGAAGATACGAGTCATTAGAGTCGATCGCAAGGATACAAATGTACACCTTGATATGCAGTGTGTGGGTGAACTTGTACAAGCGCAAAAAAGCCTTCTATTGGTATAGCCTCAGGGTACGCGTGTTGGTATCGGTGATACCCAGCGCTTGAAAGCAGGTGCATTTCATCTGTACATAGATTCTGGATTACCGGTTATTCCGGCTTCTACAATCAGTGGGCTGTTTTGGAGAAAAGGGTTTTTTCACCGTTGCGGAACGGCAGTTTATGAGATTGGTTCTGCATTTCCGGCGTGTTTAGCCGCAGAAGTATTTATGGAGATACTGCATCACAGCGTTATTGACCGCAGCCATGAACTTGTTACAGAAGCCGGCTCCGAGGTACTTTTTCCGTCCAAAGAGGCTGTGATAAGGCTGAAAAATTTTAGTAGATACCTAAAACTGGGCTGCTTATCGTAGCTTTTATCGCAATAATGTGTGGAAATCCTCATGGCTTCAGTGAGCTTGTTGTGTAATTGCTATCTGTAGTTTTTTGAAGTGGTATGTTTCAAGCGACAAAATGTAACAGACTTGTGCATGTGAACCTGGCATTGATATCGGTATGCCACAAAATAGAGTGAGAGAATGTCAGAAGATTTTCAATTTGCCTGGATGATATATGTCGCCTCAACACTGGTTGTTTTGGTGGCGGGCTGGTGGTTTATGCGTAAGTGGCGTTGGGGCTGGCTGCGTCAGACTTTACTGCTATTGACTGCGGCTGTATTGCTGGTGCCGGCAAAGACTTCTTTGGCTGAGTCGGTCGCCATGCCAGTGTTGCCTTTATTCGTTTACCAAACCCTTTTTGAAGAAAATGGTGCTGCGCCAGAAGTAACCGCCAATTTAGTATTTGCTGCCGGTGCAGCTTTGGCTGTTATGGTAGTTTGGGGGCTGGCTAGCCTGCTGATGAGGTTTCGTAGTGATAGGCGCCGCCGCTTCGATGAAGACCCTTACTTCAATGAGCAGTAACCCGGCCATGCCCTTTTTGTTCAGCTGATACTCGGCGGTGGGATCTGTACAGCAGCCTATCGCCTGGCACCAACTTGTTTACACTTCGAGCTACCCCCCTTCTGAGATCCTACTGCGACGCTTTTATAGTGGTCAGTTCTAGGCTGCTTCTATCAAAGGCGCAAAAACCGTTCCGAGAAACAACCGCAAGCAATGACAGCTGCTATATCTATTAAGCTGGTTCCAAGCTAGGCACAGGGCAGATCAAAGTATAAGAAAGGTCATTTTTCGATTTGTTGCCGGTGCCCAGTAAAAAGAAATGACGGTTGATCGCGGAAAGTATTCTGGATAGAGGTTTCGCTGACAGATGACCTGTCTGTATCAATAGTATGTCTCCCGTTGGTAGGAGCGCACGAACACTTCTCTGTGATTTTACGCTCAGGCCTGGTTCGATAGGTGGCAGTTGTATGTTTTACGATTAAAGAACAGCCGCCATAAGAGTACAAAGTTCAGTTTGAAACCCACTTCCACGGATTGGCAGTGAGAGCCAGAATGGCTGAGGAATATTGATGCTCGATCACCTGCTTATCTTGACGGCAGTAATGCTGGTTTCGGGCATTTTGGGCGGCTTAGTTAATTACTATCAAATGCTGTTTACCGAAGAAGACCCGGCGGGCCTCGCACGTTGCCTGATCATGGGGCTGTGTGGGGCGCTAATGGTGCCTATCTTCCTCAAATTTACCCAAAGTGATCTGTTAATTGAAATCCAGGGAGACCCGTCGCGCCTGTTGATTTTTACCGGCTATTGCCTGCTTGCCGCTATAGCATCCCGTATGTTTGTGTTTAATGCGGCGCGACGTCAGTTGCGCGATGCCAGTATCGCCCGCGCTCGTGTTGAAAATATGGAGCAGGAACTGCGCACCATGCAGTTGGAGATGATGCCGCTGCTTGAGCATGAGATCGAAGGTGACCCGGAACAGGGCCCAGCGATCGACTTTAACCAGATTCGTAAACTGGATGACAATGCGCTGCAAGTACTTCATTTATTGAACAGCGGAGAATGCGTGTTCCGCTCTTTGTCTGGCATGGTGCAGGACAGTGGTATGGAAACCAACTCTATTGCCCGAGCTTTGAACAGTCTGTTGGTGCTGGAGATGGTCGGTAAGATCCATAGCCACCTGGGCATCCGCTGGTATATTACTGGCAAAGGGCGACAGGTTGTGCACCGGCGCAATACCCAAATGGCCTGATCAGGTTCCCCGTCCCTCGGCCCTCGGCCTACTCGGGCTGGTCATCCAAATTGATCGTTCCCGCCTCGCCACTCCACCTGTTGATCAATTATCATTCGCCAATAGAGATAGTTAGTGTCGATGACAGGATTGGAGCAGTTATGAAATTTACCGGTACCGAAAGCTACGTAGCGACCGAAGACCTGCAGATGGCGGTGAACGCGGCCGTTACTCTGCAGCGCCCTCTATTAATCAAGGGTGAGCCGGGCACCGGCAAAACACTACTGGCCGAGCAGGTAGCGGAGAGCTTGGGTTTAAAGCTTATTCAGTGGCACATTAAATCTACTACCAAGGCTCAACAGGGCTTGTATGAATACGATGCAGTATCACGCCTGCGGGACTCCCAGCTGGGCGTGGATAAGGTCCAAGATATTGGCAACTACATCAAACGTGGCAAACTGTGGGAAGCATTCGCAGCCGACGAGCGCGTAGTGCTGTTGATTGATGAGGTCGACAAAGCGGATATTGAATTCCCCAATGACCTGTTGGTTGAATTGGATCGTATGGAATTCTTTGTTTACGAAACCGGTGAAACCATCAAAGCCAAGCAGCGCCCCATTGTTATTATTACTTCCAATAATGAAAAAGAGCTGCCGGACGCGTTCTTGCGCCGTTGTTTTTTCCATTACATCAGTTTCCCCGACCGCGACACTATGTGTAGGATTGTGGATGTACACTACCCGGATATTAAAGGGCAGTTGGTGGCAGAGGCGATGGATATTTTCTTCCAGTTACGTGAAGTGCCAGGCCTAAAGAAAAAGCCATCTACCTCAGAGTTGATTGACTGGCTCAAACTGTTGATGGCAGATGATATTCCAGAAGAAGTATTAAAAAATCGCGATAGTAACAACGCAATTCCGCCTCTCTATGGCGCTTTGCTAAAAAATGAGCAAGATGTCCATATGCTGGAGCGCCTGGCTTTTATGGCGCGACGCGACAACCGCTAGTTTAGTGTTGTTATGCTTCAATAGGGGTAAATTAGAGCCCCTATTGAATATTCCGCTCGGTAAAACCGAGAGTCATTTTCCCTTATGCTGACTGCGAATTATTATGCTGATTGGCTTTTTCCTGAATTTACGCCGCTACAAATTACCGGTATCCATCACCGAGCTTTTGGCCTTGCTTGAGGCTTTACAGCAACGCTTAGTATTTGCTGACCTGGAGGAATTTTATTTCCTTGCCCGTGTCTGTCTGGTCAAAGATGAAAAACACTTCGACAAGTTTGATCGTGCCTTCGAAGCCTATTTTAAGGGCTTAGACACTCTTGATGATATTGTCGAGCAAATGATCCCTGAGGATTGGTTAAGAGCAGAGTTTCTGAAGCAGCTTACCGAAGAGGAAAAGGCACAAGTTGAGAGCCTTGGTGGATTGGAAAAACTGTTGGAGGAGTTCAAAAAACGCCTGGAGGAACAGAAAAAGCGTCACAGCGGCGGCAATCGCTGGGTTGGTACTGGCGGAACCAGTCCCTTTGGGAACAGTGGCTACCATCCGGGGGGGATCCGGGTCGGAGGCAAAGGCCGCAATCGATCGGCGTCTAAAGTATGGGAAAAGCGCCAATTCAAGAATCTGGATGACAGTATCGGACTCGGCACTCGCAATATACAAGTGGCCCTGCGCAAGTTGCGTAAATTCGCCCGTACTGGTGCAGCTGAAGAACTGGATCTGGACAACACCATCTCCTCGACTGCGCGCAATGCCGGTTTGTTGGATATTAAAATGGTGCCCGAGCGACATAATGCGATAAAAGTCCTGATCTTTTTTGATGTGGGCGGTTCTATGGACCCCTATGTGCGTGTATGTGAAGAGCTGTTCTCTGCTTGCCGCTCAGAGTTTAAGCATCTGGAATACTTTTATTTCCACAATTTTGTTTACGAGCATGTATGGAAAGACAATCAACGTCGCTTCAGCGAAAATACGCCACTGCTGGAAATACTGCGCACTTATGGTAAGGACTACAAGGTAATTTTTGTTGGCGATGCCTCAATGGCACCTTACGAAATCACCAGCCGTTACGGCAGCGTCGAACACATGAATGAAGAGCCTGGTGCGATTTGGATGGAGCGCATTACTGATATCTACAGTAATTTAATTTGGCTGAATCCAGTGGGCGAGGAATACTGGCAGTATACACCGAGTATTGGTATGACACATCGATTGGTCGATGAACATATGTATCCGATGACCCTGGAGGGTTTGGATAGAGCGATCGCCTATTTGGTCAAAGGACGCTAGTCCAGGATAAAGTATTTTTCCATTGTCGCTTCCCGCTATATGCAGATAGCACTGGCCGTGCTATCTGCTTTCTTAAAGTTATTTCAGTGTCTTTTATTATGATTCCAGATATCTACCAGATCTGCCTTCTTGGGGCGGGGTCTTTGAATATTATGGTAAAGCCCATATCTGGCGAGTGGATTTAAGAAAAGTTTTCTGGGATTGCAAATCTGGGTATCAATAAAATAGTTTCTTTGCTTGAAGTTCAGGAGGCGCAAAAATTGGATCTGGGTAGTGAGCGTGAATTGGCCGTAAAAAATGCTCTTGACTTTGTTTCCTACCCATTCGTCGATAGGGGCGCTCCTCAGTCTGTGGGACGATTTTCGATAATGGTGAAGAATTTCATGCGGAATTTATTAAGGGTTCACATACGGTTGTGCATTGCCGCGCGGGGATTGGTCGTACCGGTATGGTAGCCGCCGCTATTTTACTGCGTTCAGGGCTAGAGCCAATGGAAGCATTTCAGTTGTTTTCCAGTAAGAGGTGTGTACAGGTTCCTGATGAACAAATAACTTGGCTAATTGAGAAGCAAGCAATAATTAAGGACTAACTGAGCTGATGATCCGGTTTGATTGATGAATGCCCGTCCTCAACTTGCTAACTCACCGTTAAAGGCGCTAGCTGCTTTACGAATTTTAATAGCGATAAATCGTTGTTGGGTGCCATGACAAGAGAGAGTCCCGATGGCTTTTGTATTTCACTTATCCCGGACATAGTTTGTTTTTCTGAAATGGAAAACAGTGGCAAATGACATTGAGGCGCCCCCCACAACCGGGGGAGTTATTGTCAATTCTGGTGTTCAACAGGCCTGATCAAGCAGCGCTCTGGTCGACTGTTGGCACCTCCTCTCCATC
>NZ_JALBWM010000129.1 GCF_023895975.1 Microbulbifer okhotskensis | reverse complement strand
AGCAGTACAGTGACTATGGGGCTATAGCTGTATGAAACTGTCCGAAGTGTTGAGTATCTTGCTGTAAAGGAAAAGTACTTCGCGTTTTCAGTTCGCAGTACTACGATTATGGCTGGTTATAAAAAAATCTTTAGAAAATCGATCGGTATCTTCCAGATTTACTGATTTTTCCCGGATTTCGATCCTGTTAACCCTTACAATTTCAACTTAATCGTATCAGTTATTGAGTGATAAGGTTGGGTGAGGTTAAGGTGGTCGAGTGAAAATAATTGTCTAGGGTGAGGCATCGCCATACAATCAGGCAACCCAGTTCCTATTGACTACTTTGCCGCAATCCCACTTTCTGGATTGTGAGCTTAAAAAAATACCGGAGAGAGCATGGAAGCAAGTGTTGAGTTAATTCAGCCAGTAGTAGCGTTAGTGATTTGGTCTCTGGTGATGTGGGTGTGGATGTATGCTACGAGGCTCCCGGCTATCGCGTCTATGAAAATGAAGATGAACCCAGAGGCGCCAGCCGGCACTCAAATGTCGAACCTTCCGCCAAGAGTTCGATGGAAGGCTGATAATTATAATCACCTAATGGAGCAGCCGACCATCTTCTATGCCATTGTGTTTTCCTTGGCTTTTCTTGATGCAGCTACGGGAGTGAATATTTTCGTATCCTGGGTGTATGTCGGGTTACGGGTGGTTCATAGCCTCGTTCAGGCCTTGACGAACAAGATTGAAATTCGTTTTGTCATTTTCTTATTTTCTAGTATTTCATTGTTCATTTTGACGTTCAATGCAGTAAATATGGCTTTTAAGTAAGGTTGGGGTAAGTGGAAGTGGTGGGTTCGACGCTTGGTATGGCTAAGAATTTTTTGGAGTTCCTTTGGTATCCTAAGATATACCGAAATTTATTTGTGGTTAAATATTTAGTGAGTATTAAATATGTTAATTTCAGTGTGTAAATTTTGTCTGGCAAGATCATTAAAGTACATCTGAAGTGATTCACTAAGTTGCTATCTGTTTACAGGTTCATTATATGGTTAGTGAACAGTCACTCACATCTGGCGGCTGCTTATATGGGGTGGTGCGGTTTGAAGTGGAAGAATCACTTAGGGGGTAGTGAATTGTCATTGCGGTATGTGTCAAAATCTGTGCGGCAATTTTGGTTCTCACACAAAGGCGCGCAAGACGAATATTAATATAGTGAAAAATGATGGTTTTTCTTGGTGCAAAACATCAGAAATTGTTCAAAGAGGTTTTTGCCGAGAATGTGGATCAAGCCTTTTTTGGGGACTTTAACCTGGATGCGACTTGAATTATGGCTGGATCGTCCAGTTGGATTGAAAGCGATAGACTCCATATTTGTCAGTGAAAAACCTGATTTTTGCGAAATAGATGATGAGCATCCGCAGTTTCTAGCATCTTCAAATGGCAAGTTGGTTAATGACTATAGATAGATATCTATTATTTCTGTGGCGGGAGTGATTTAGTAGGCTTAATTCATATTGTTGCCAGGTTGGGAATCGGGGGGCTTGTGGTTTTGCATGCTTTGCAGGTTCGGTTGGGGATGTATTGGTCTCCAGCAATAGTTTAAATAAATAGGGGAGTTGCTACAATGACGGTAATCGATGTGTGGGCCCAGCACCCAACAGAGCGTTTTCTCGCTGAACCTTTCTTGGATACTTTGAAGCGATGGATGGGGCAAGACTTTAAAGAGGTGCCCCTGGAATGGACGATGATGGCGATGGAGTCGGCAAATGTTACTAAAGCGCTGATTGCTGCTTGGTATGGTCCTAAAGGAGCCCTTATTAGTAATGAGGAAGTTCTGGAAATTACATCGGCTCACCCGGATAGGTTTTCTGGACTTGTTTCCGTTGACTTGAGAAACCCTGTGGAAGCTGTTCAAGAGTTGCATAAGTATGTTTCTGAGCATGATTTTAAGGGCTTGCGTATCGTACAGTGGTTGTGGGAGCTTCCTTGTACGCATCCACTTTACTATCCGCTGTACGCAGCCTGTGTTGATCTGGATGTGCCGGTTTGTCTGCAGGTTGGATTAACTGGCCCTTTGCGCAGCTCAGAATCGGGTCGCCCTGTTCATATTGAAAGAGTTGCGCTGGATTTTCCCGATTTGAAAATTGTTTGTGGCCATATAGGTTATCCCTGGCACAATGAAATGATCGCTTTTGCTACCAAGTTTCAGAATGTTTATATAGATACTTCTGCTTATAAACCTAAACGATACCCTCAGGAGCTGGTTTCGTTTATGAAGACTCACGGTAAAAATAAGGTGATGTTTGGCACTAATTACCCCATGCTGACACCGGAAGCGTGCCTGAAGGAATTGGACTTGTTAGAAATGGATGATGAGGTATCAGAACTTTTTTTATATAAAAATGCTGAGAAAGTTTTTAAGCTTTAGTTGGGTTGATATATTCTTTTGGTTTTGAATAACTTTGCCTGGCAAGAATCGCTAGAGTTGTGTGGTCCTGCCAGGTAAAACTATGGTGGCGTTTCGGTTGTCATGGTGTTCGTTTCACCATAATACCTTTTCATTTATATATCGCTGTGAGGGCCAAAAGCTTCATAAAATATTCTGTTGGAGCTAACTTGTAATCCTATAAGCTGTCCTTTGATATATTTCATAAACCCGGTCGGCCCGCATAAATAAAAGCCCCCCTGGATGATGGGTAGTTGTTCCCGAATAAATTCTAGATCCATAAGTCCTGAAAAGCTAGTTTCTTTCGCTCCTGATGCGTACCAATAATGGTGCTTTATATTTGAGTTTCTCGAAGTAAGATGTGCGACCCTTCCCTTGAAGGAGTGCTGTTCTCGTTTCTCGCAGGCATGCAGGAAAGTAATCTGTCTGTCAGGTTCCTTTTCATGGATGGATTCAAGCATGGAAAGTAGGGGGGTTATGCCAACACCAGCAGAAATTAGGACGACAGGTCTCGCCGTTTCTTTTAAAAAGAATGCACCGCTTGGGGGGTAGGCTTCCAAGATGTCCCCCATTTGCAACGTGTCATGTAAAAAAGAAGAAACAATGCCATCTCTTGGTTGGCTCTCCCTTTTGACGCTGATTCGATAGGTGGAACTATTGGGCTTATCGGAAAGTGAATACTGGCGAATTTCAATATTCTTGTGTGCAGGCGGTTTTACTCTAACTCCCAGGTATTGCCCCGGTCGGTAGCCCAGCAAGGTGTTTCTATCTTCTGGTTTTAGTGTAAAGCTGGTGACCAACTCAGACTCAATCGTTTTATCAGCAACTATAAACCGCCTGGGGCCATACCAGCCTCCAGTGCCATTTCTTGAGATGGTGTAAATATCATGCTCTCGGTCTATTAGAAGTTTTGCAAGCAACTCGTAAGCCTTTTGCCAGGCATCAATAACTTCAGGAGTAAACGTATCGGGAATAAACTCCGCTAAAGTTGCAAGTAAGTGCTTTCCGATGGTTTCATATTGGTCGGGCTGAATAAAATAACTCGTGTGCTTTTGAGCTACCCGTTCTATGAGGGGCTGCAGGGTGGGGAGATTGTCGATATTTTTGGAGAAGGTTGATATAGCGCTGAAAAGGGCGAATGGTTGTTTACCGCTTTCCTGATTGCTCATGTTGAATATGTTTTTCAACTCGGGATTGCAGGAAAACATCCTATTGTAGAAATGCTTTGTAATATTTACCCCGGCACAATCGAGTGCGGGGGTTGTGGCTTTAACAATTTTGATTTCTCTAGATGTCAACATGATTTGCTCCTTTATACATCTAATGGAAGATTTATCGTGGACAATCCAAAACGGAGGGGTTGGAAATTTAACGCCCTCAATAAAATTGCTGAAAGTTGCGTTCAGCCAATAGGTGAGCAAGCCGCTGCTTATTTAACCTCTAGAGAGAGGCTATATTGTGCGACGCAGCGGCTTATGTATCCGATTTTTATAAGTGTTGCACTGAGGATCATAAATATATGCCCTGCGACTTGTGCTGGAAGCGAGAAGTGGTGGGACAGCGGGTAGCAGATAATGACAGTTGCCAGCAGGAAGGGTGCTGATAATAGAAGAGTAAGATTGCCAGCCTTGAGTAAAAGGTGGAAGCGTCTGCGCAGGAGTGGGTTTTTGGCGTCAAGCATTTTGACCTCTGTGGCAATTCTGATCTCATGCCATAAACAGCAATTACTATGCCAAAATAAAAGTACTTATAAATCAAGAAGATAGGTTTAGCTTTAGAGGTAAGTGTGTCATTTTGAGCTAGACTATACCTGTGTCATAATGACATTAATCGTTTGTTTGGACACGTAGGTAGATGACGGACATAAACGCCAACCTTTTGTTGGAGGTGGCGCTGGATCTGGCCAATAGCCTGAACAACAGCGATCGCTTCGAACGCTTACTTTCCACCATACGCAAGGCCATTAAGTGCGATGCGGTAGCATTGCTAGGGTTAAACCGGGATGTACTTACGCCCTTGGCGGTACAGGGACTTGCTAGGCGAACGCTTGGGCGCCGCTTTATTGTTGGCGAGCATCCTAGGCTCGCTCAGATTTGTGCCTCAGAAAACCCGGTTCGCTTCCCGTCGGACTGTGATCTTCCGGATCCTTTTGATGGCCTGTTGCTGGATAGGGAGGGGGATCTACCGGTGCACTCCTGCATGGGGTTACCTCTGTATTCCGACAGCCATCTGGTCGGTCTGCTGACTCTTGATAGCATGGCCGCAGATGCCTACGGCCGAATTAGCGATCGAACGCTCGAATTGATAGCGGCCTTGTCAGCCGCCACATTGAAAACAGCCTTGGAGTTAAAAGCGCTTTCCCTTTCCGCGGAACACGCTGAGCAATTGGTCAAAGAGCTCACCCAGGAAGCCTTTTTGCGTGATGGAGGTGAGTTGATTGGCGAGAGCCAGGTGATGAATGCCTTGAGGAGCGATATCGAGCTGGTCGCTGGTTCTGACTACAACGTCCTGATCCTTGGTGAGACCGGTGTGGGCAAGGAGTTGGTGGCTCGTACTGTGCATCGGCTGTCCACTCGCCGGGAAAAACCCCTTGTCTATCTTAACTGCGCTTCATTAACGGAGACCCTGGCAGAGGCTGAACTGTTTGGGCACGCCAAAGGTGCTTTTACTGGCGCTGATCGTGAAAGGCCGGGGAAGTTTCTCCTGGCCAATGGTGGGACAATCTTTCTTGATGAAGTGGGTGAACTCCCCCTGGCGGTGCAAAGTAAACTGCTGAGGGTACTGCAAAGTGGCGAAATCCAGCCAGTTGGGAAGGATACTGTCCAGCATGTGGATGTCCGTATCGTAGCGGCAACTAACCGGGAACTGCTGAAGGAGATAGAAAGCGGGGGTTTCAGGGCTGACTTATACCACCGCCTGTCTGTTTATCCACTGGAAGTGCCCCCCTTATCGCGGAGGGAGAATGATGTCCTGTTGTTGGCAGATTACTTTCTGGAGAAATCCCGTAGAAAGCTGGGATTTCGACAGCTTAAGTTATCGGCGGATGCTTCCGGTAAATTAAAGCGCTATGGCTGGCCGGGTAATGTCAGGGAGCTTGAGCATATTATCAGCCGAGCGGCACTTAAGGCGAGGAAGGGGTCGTCGCCCTCGGAGATTGTGTCTCTTACTGCTGTGCATATCGAAATTCCCGATGATATGGCGGCTCAACCAGAATTTGAGAGGCCGATGGCACCACTGCTTGAAGTGGTGAGCCTCAGGTCTGCAACTGAGGATTATCAGCGCGAACTTATAAAGCATATATTGATGCGGTGTGATGGTAATTGGAGTGGAGCTGCGAAATTACTTTCTACGGATCGAGGGAATCTGGTTCGTCTTTCAAAGCGGCTGGGTATCTATATAAAAAAGGAAGTAGTGGGATGATGGTATTTGCCAATAGTAATTATTTCCAATGATTACCAAAAAAATTTGTATGAGTAAGGATGTTAGTTTTTCGATTGCAGTTAGAACTCTTGCGTCATAGGTTGGCTTGATTGCTTTTGCGTATAACTGGGTGGTTAATGGCGGTGGGTAGCAGTACTTTGGTGTATGCCTGTTTCCGCGAAACTTTGTGTTTATCCTGTCTTCCGAAGCAATAGATTTTAGAATGAAGTTCGTCCTTATTGCGGGGAAAGGACTAAAAATATCATCTTGAGAAAATAGTGCCCCTCAGCATTTAAAGTTAAAGGTTCAGTCAGGGCTGTCTAGCAGGGGTAATTGTATTTTGCTCGATTCTGATTAAGCTTCCCCTTGGGCGGCAACCTACTGTCTATTTGAATGGCTAGATCCTATGGGCCGCAAGCCCGTAGCTTTTGGGTGAAGCTGCCCTGAATAATTACCTATTGGTATAAATAGGCTTCTAGTATTATACAAAATCAGTCAATTTCACAGATGACAAATGTCATGTGTTTCTTATGACAATCATTACTGGTTACCCCTTTTGGACTTGCTGATAATGTACTCATCGCTGAGTTCGAATTTTACTAAAGTTGATTTTTGTAAGGGGGATTTATGTTTAAAACCTTAACGGTTTGTATTGCCAGCCTGCTAGGGTTGGTTGTTGTAGCGGCTTCCCTGTGGTCCAGAACCACACAGCCACTCTCAGGGCAGGTAAAGCAGGTCATCAGAGATACCCTTGCTTCGCCCTTGCCCCAGATGGTAACGGGTGATGCGGGCTTTGCCCGCTCAGGTGATATTGATATCTGGTATGAGTCCAAGCTTCCCGAGGATCGACCGTACCAATCGCCAAAGGGCACAGTGTTGTTGATCAATGGCCTGGGTTCCTCCGCGCTTTTTTGGCCCCCCGAGGTTTATGATTTTCTACTAAAGGCCGGTTACCGCGTGGTTCTCTCTGATCACCGCGGATGTGGGGGGTCGGGCAGAGTCGAGGACTGGAGTGAAAAAACTGCATACAGCCTCAAAGATATGGCTGATGACAACCTGGCTGTGTTAGATGCTCTGGGTATCCAGCAAGCTCATATCCTGGGCCTGTCACTGGGTGGAATGATTGGCCAGGAAATAGCCATTCGATATCCAAACCGTGTAAAAAGCCTAAGCTCTGTTATGTCTACGGGGTTTTCTGAAGACCCGGACCTGCCCAGGTCTTCCGCTTTTAAGTATGGTGCACTCAAGCTTTTCTTGCGCTATGGTCTCGTTAATTCGGAAGAAAACATGGCCATGCTGGTAATAGGTACATATAATCTCCTCAAGGGTGATCGGGAGATTGATGTTGAACATTTGACGCGGGCAACATTATACGAATTAAGACATCGCAAAGGGTTTGATCATAGATTGCCTGGCCAGCAGGCGACGGCCATATCACTTTCAGGTTCTCGTTATGATGCCTTATCTTCCCTGACAGTCCCCACGCTGGTTGTTCACGGGGTATCGGATCCGCTATTAAATATCAGTCATGCGAAAAAGTATGCGGGTCTGATCCCCAGCGCGCAAACGTTGTGGGTTGACGGTATGGGGCATGCACTTGCGCCCGCTTATATTGAAGCCTGGATGGGCAAGGTTGTTCAATTTATCGATATGCAAAGATGAATACAGGAAAGCAAGATTTAAAATGTTTTTATTCTTTTCCCCCGGCTCTCAAGGGGGCGCTGAGAATAGTTCCTTATTTTCAGGTCTTTCTTTATTTGCCATTTCTGCTGCAATCCTTCGGCCGTGAGGCGCTAGGGGTTACGATGGCAGCTCATCTCCTATTGTACCCCTTGTTTTTTAATGTTTTTTGGTGTCGGGGTTACAGGGCAGCATTTATAGCTATCATCTTAACGGTTTTGGCGGTAATGGTCTCTTTTTACTCGATAAGTTGTATCGGATTTTTTGCCTTTGCAGCCGCCGCCTGTTCGGCCTGTCGACAAAAGATGGTGACTCTTATATTGTTGCTTGGCGTGACAATGGCTTACCTGCTCTCTGCTTATCTAAACTATCACTCTCTCTATATTATTTTGGTGGGCCTGTTTTTTACTGCGATTAATGGTCCAAATTTCTATATACAGTTTCGCAAATACTGCTCGGATCGTACAATCAAGCAGACCCAGGTAGAGGTCACAAACATTGCAAAGATTGCTGAACGAGAGCGTATCGCACGGGATTTGCACGATCTTTTAGGTCATAGCCTCACCAGTATCACTCTTAAAGCGGAATTGGTGGAGCGACTGTTCGATATTGACCCGGTGCTGGCAAAGCAACATATTGCCGATATTGAGAAAATTTCCCGAACCGCTCTCACGCAGGTACGGGATACGGTGACGGAGTATAAGAAAAATACACTTGAGAACGAATTAACAAGTGCTCGCGTCGCCCTGGAATCCAAGGATATTGAATTGATAGATAATATCCCGGCTAACATCGATATAGATCAACAGCTAAATGGTGTGCTGGCGATGATTGTGAGAGAGGCGACAACCAATATTTTGCGGCACAGCACGGCTACCCGATGCAAGATAACGCTGGAGCAACAGCAGGCCTTCTTACGGCTTAGAATCGGCGATAATGGAAAAGCTTTGGGGGAGGTTGTCTTAGGTAACGGTATTAAAGGGATGGCAGAGCGATTTGAAGCCTTGGGGGGGAATCTGTCTGTTCAATTTACATCGGGGTGTCATATCAATGCAACCCTGCCTTTATCTAAAGCGATATATAAAGCGGCAGGTCTATGATCAAAATTATTGTGGTGGAGGATCAGGCTATGGTGCTCGGGGCGCTGAGAGCTCTAGTGAATCTAGAGCCCGATATGCAGGTGGTTGCTACCGCGACTAATGGTCAGGATGCACTAGACTGGTGTCAGTCGGGGGATGTTGATGTCGTTATCAGTGACATTGAAATGCCAAAAATGAACGGCCTTGAGCTGGCTCAGAAATTAAAAGATAGTCAGCATCCCGCAAAAGTTATTGTGCTGACAACTTTCTCGCGGGGTGGCTATGTTCGCCAAGCACTGGAGGCCAACGTGGGTGCCTATTTACTCAAGGATGCGCCCTCTACTGAGTTGGCCAAGAGTATTCGGCTGGTGATTACCGGAGATACGGTGGTTGACCCCAAGCTGCTACAGGATGCCTGGAGATGCGGTGAAAATCCTCTCTCGGAGAAGGAGCAGAAAATATTAACCCTGGCGCTGGAAGGGAAAAGTACCAGTGAGATTGCAAGGTATATTTCCCTGTCGCCGGGTACAATTCGAAATTATATTCATAATAGCTGTCAGATACTCAATGCAAAAAACAGAATCGAAGCCGCTCGGCTGGCTCAAGATTTTGGATGGCTTTGAATTGTTTGTATAATAACCATACCCATACCCATACCCATACCCATACCCATACCCATACCCATACCCATACCCATAAAGTCGCAGATACGCCGTACAGCTTGAAATCGATAATATCCAACCGGATTAGGCGGTTATTTATAAGTACAGGTAGTTATGGGGGGTATACGGATTGTAATTTTAGGGTGATGTGGTATGCAGATAGTATTTGGCGTTAACAGCAGATGCTGCTTTATGCGAATTTGGTGATTTTGCTAAGATAGCAATCTTTCATTAATTTACCGGCTTATTTTTTATTGATTTGCAGCTGTTTGGTTTTCGTTTCTGGCTATCGTTAATGGCAAATCCAAAGATCTACTTGTAGGCAGCTGTCTTTTTGCGTCACCTACAAAGTCCCGTTTGAATAGTAATTAGTACTCTGTTTAAGGTTGGTCTGCGGCGGTTGTTTCTATCTTTTTGTTTGTTGACTTGGCTGTTAGAGCATATATTCGTGGCAGAAAAAGAAAAAGAAAAAGAAAAAGAAAAAGAAAAAGAAAAAGAAAAAGAAAAAGAAAAA
>NZ_JALBWM010000128.1 GCF_023895975.1 Microbulbifer okhotskensis | reverse complement strand
ATTTTATTTAATGGAGATATGGTGCGTGCAATTCTGGATGGCCGTAAAACCCAGATGCGCAGGCCAATAAAACCGCAGCCATTTAATGGCGTAAACGATGAGCAGGCTATCAAGCAAATTGGTGGCTTGCCTCCCGGACGCTCCTTATATCAGGAGATCAACAGTGCCTGGCAAAGCAGGTATGTAGATATTGACTGCCCCTACGGTGAACCCGGTGGCCGCCTATGGGTGCGTGAGACATTTGGTTATGAGGTTCGCTCATTGGGAGGCGCGCCACATGAACAGATCGTCTATCGAGCCTCAAAACCAGATGCCGTGCACTGTTATGACTGCAACGGGATGGGGCAACCCATAAAATGGAAGCCATCAGTCCACATGCCCCGCTGGGCCAGCCGTATCACCTTAGAGATAACTGGTGTAAGCGTCGAGCGTATTCAGGATATCAGCGAAGAAGACGCTATAGCTGAAGGGATTCTTAATTCAACCCTGCAAACACCGCTAACTAAAACTGTCATGTATCACTGTGGACCGTGGCCCACACCAATTTGCGGTGAGTCAGCCAGAGATGCATATGGGGCGCTTTTGGAATCCATTTATGGCAAAGACGGCTGGGATCAAAACCCCTGGGTATGGGTTATTGAATTTCGCAAAGTTAATCAGGCAAAGGTGGCGGCGTAATTGATTTTTTGTAATTCCAAATATGTAGCAATTTGAGGGGCAAAAGATGAACCATCAAGAATTAATGGGTAGAGACATGAAAACACCTCGCCGTATTTTGCGTTTGCGTGAGGTTGAGAGGGTCACCGGCTACAAGCGCAGTAGCATTTACCGAATGGTTCAAGAAGGGCTGTTTCCCAAGCAGAAACGCATCGGGCCCGGCGCTGTTGGATGGGATAGCAGAGAAATCGAGGCATGGATTGATGAGAAGCTGGACGGTGCTGCTTAGCAGCGCCTCCAGCCAATTAAGGTCGCTTCCGCGCCCCTATCAGAACTACATTCCCAGTGGGAGCGGTAGTAACATAATTAGCCCAGTCCGCCATCAACGCCTTCCTTTTCTCGAACAGGTCTCCCCGCCTGTATGCAGCCTCTACGGAGTCACTAAGGCTGTGAGCTAATGCCTGCTCGCATACGTCACGAGGGTGGGGTGTGGTCTCGCCAGCCCAGTCGCGGAAGGTTGACCTGAACCCATGAACAGTTAGGTCTTTACGGCCTATCCGGCGCAACGCCATCAACATGGCCATATTCGAAAGCGGTCGCCCCTCGTCTCGGCCAGGGAAGAGAAACGGACTGTTATCAATGCGCGGTATCGATTCCAGCAAGGCCACCACCTGTGGAGAAAGCGGTACCCGGTGCTCCTTGCCCGCCTTCATCCTTTCCGCAGGAATCGTCCACGACCCAATCCCAAAGTCTATCTCCCTCCAAGTTGCCTCCAAAACCTCGCTTGTACGAGTTGCGGTTAAAATGGTTAGCTCCATAGCCCTAAATGCCAACCCTTCCCGCTTAGAAATCTCCTGCATAAACTCGGGCAACTCCATCCAGGGTAGCGCGCTATGGTGTTTCACTTGTCGCACCTTGGAGCGCTTCGGAAGCAGCTTATCCAGGTGGCCGCGCCAGCGCGCCGGGTTTTCCCCCTCTCGAAGCCCTCTCGCCTTTGCTGCATCCAGGACTAGCTCAACCCGGTTGCGGACCCGGCTTGCCGTTTCAGGCTTCTCTAGCCAAATTGGTTTCAATATCTCCAGCACATCATCAGTGGAAACATCGCAAGAGGCCTTATCCCCTATCACTGGGTATGCGTACTGTTTGAGAGTGTTTTCCCACTGCTGCGCATGTTTGGCGCTTTTCCACCCTCCACGATGGGACTCTATGTAGTCAGCAGCCATATCACTAAACATTACAGTCTTAGCTTTCTGCCCCTGAGCAGCGACCTTCAGCTCCAGCTCGGCGCGCCGACGCTCCTCTAAAGGGTCCAGCCCGCGTAAAATGGACCCCTTTTGAACTCCAGCTTCCACTCTAGCCTGTTTCAGGCTCACGTCCTTCAAGCTTCCCAGCCCCATCTCTCGGCGCTTCCCGTGGAGCTGATAGCGTAAGACCCATCTCTTAGCTCCTGAGGCACCGACAACAAGTCGTAAACCGTCTCCATCATCATACTTCCCAGGGGTTGTAAACCCTTCGATTTCCTTGACGGTTAGCTTTCCCATATATCCTCCGTGCTGACTTCCGATCCCCCACTTTATCCCCCACTTTACCACGGATTTCATAGTTTAAGTTTGGAAATAATTGGAAGGAAAAACCCCCGGAAGACCGCGTATTTACTGGCTTTAAGTGGAATTTATAGGATTGACATGGAAGCCCCATAGGCGGACTGCCCCACCGCCATACAGAAGAAAGAGCCCGGCTTTATGCCGGGCTCTTTCGTTTACGGACGGGGAGATTTGAGTTTAGGATCTCGCTCAGGTCGGAGATCAGCGAGTGAAGTGAATCCCTACCCAACACCATATCGCTAGCATCCTTTACCGCCCCTCATCAACACCTAATTAGCCCATGTTCTTTCACGCATTATATGACCTCATTCCTCTCCATCGCCCCCAAAAATACCAGGCACAGCACCAACCACTCCCCGAATAATTAACCTTCCCCTCCACAGGTAGGGATCGATGGGTGCTTTTTATTGGCTTACAGCAGGTGTCCTCACCCACTCCATGATTTGCAGGCCTACTCTCCACCCCATCAAGGGCAACCGTCAGCATGACTGGCACTAAGTGATCGATCAACCACCTGCAGATTTCAGCCAAAACCCCAAAGTTTTGCAATGAATCACCAGTGAGCCTAAGCAGGATTGCAGCTGCAGAGCTAGCTGATAATCAGGCAATCTTGGCGTGGCTTCTTAGTGGCCATCTTCTGGCAAGGGGAAGCCATGCCAAATAGGGAGGGAGGCATTATTCTTAGCGCTTAGATCTATATATATATATATAAATACAATGCACTCGCCCGCGAGAGCAAGGAAGGAGAAAGGAGGAAGGAATAACGGTAGCGTAGCTGTCTGAGCAACTGGAGCTAGTGCCATTTCTAATTTAGAACGTGGAACTCGATGATCAGGAGGTACCGGCGGAGCTGCCGCCGGCTTGGCGTGAGACGGTAGAAATTGCCTTAGCGGGGGTGTATAAGGTCGAGGACCTGCACCACTTCCGTCACTCATCACATGTTATGCACTTACTAATCAGCCTTCTTAACTCGTACCTGATTACTACCGATAGTTGTGTTATTCAGATTTTTGATTGCAGCTTTTGCCTCACCTACTTTGGGCATTTCAACAAATCCAAAACCTTTAGAATTACCGCTCACCTGATCAATGACTAAATTACAAGATTGAACGTTTCCGAACGCCTTAAATAATTCACCCAGCTCATCTTCTGTGGTTGAGCGATCTAAATTACGTACTAATAATTTCATATATACTCCATGAATCTGTGATTGATAAGTAATTTCATCACAGTAGTGGCAGGATAGTCGGTCACCCTAACCGCCCCGAAAAGACTCGGTCGTGTGGAATTACCGCACCCGACTCCTCAGTTATATCTTCGCTCGTGTAAAGCGCGACCCCTAATACCAGCCCGCAAGTATACTTCGTTTATATACCCGAAGTGGCTTCAGCCCAAAATATCTCAGCATTTTCTTTAAACCACCCCAATTATAACTCTTGCGGAGACTTCACCGGTTGACCCATTTGCGTAAGCGATGTAGTGCTGATCCTGCCCACCAACAGCGGATTCTCTTTTAAGGGATAAACCACGCAACAGAGGCACCCAATGAAAAAACCAAATAAATCAATCAAAACCACTCGCAAACAATACTCCGAGGACTAAAATATCATTGGCGGGGGCCCCACCTTTTGAGGTGGGGTTTGGGCATCCTTGGCTGGCTGAGTGACGATCAGGAATATAATGTAAGCAAGCCAAGAAAACAGCAGCGCAGCAAGGAGCCAGCCAAGCTTAGCTCCGCTGTGGGAGCGGCTGGAAGCTAGAACATGTACCACGGGCACAAAAAATGCAAAAGCCAATGTCAGAAGAATAATCAATTGCCAAATACCAATCCCATAATGGCCTCCAAGCCAAGCATTATTTTTTACAAAACAGCCAGCAGCTTACCTCAGGTAACCACATAGGCCCATACCTCAAGGTAACTCCCTCAATTCACCTCGCAGAGATTGCGCTGGTGGGTTGACTAGGGGCAATCACTCATAGGATCTTTAGCCCACCTAGCCCTGTCTCGGTCCGCTATCAATCAGCCACAGGGTTTCAGGCTGTTTAGCAAACTGTCTTTTAGCATAAAACTCTAATTGATCCCACCGTACTCACACCTCCAAAGCAGCGCTCAGCCCATCTCAAGCCAAATCAATACTGGATAGCAGAACCCCTCACCATTCCCAGCCTCGCCTCTATCGAAGAAAAGGTCAGATAAGCGAGAGCCCTGAATCATCAATTTTAATTCTGAATAGAAAATACAGAAAAATATGCATCAGCTCCAGGCCTGAAAATCTCTATCACTCTGGACAAAAACCTTTTCGCAAGTGATATTTTTCAACGCTTAAAATCCATGAAAAACTGCCAGCCTCTCATTACATACAGAATAACCTCCAGTTAACGTTAGTGGACAAAAAAAACAAACCAACCCCCAAATTATAATTGTCAGGCAAGAGCCCTTCACTCCACTCTAAACACTTCCCTGTCTTGTCATGGGTTCACTCACTATAAAGCACTCATCTTTTGTGAACAGACAGACCGGTAAGTTCATCACTCAAAGTCTCTTCAGCAAGAGTAAAATTGACTATTTGCAGGTTGACGCATATGACTTTACGCTTTTGGATGTAAAAATAGCTCTATTACACAAACCCAAAGACTGCACTCACAATGAGCCGAATCAAGTGGCCAATTCATGAGCTTTAAGCGTCAGGGTTAAGATCGGCGATTAATTGTCGCGTTTTTAATTATCACAAGGCAACAATAAGAAAAAGCTCCCACCCCAAGAATGCAAATAGCAAAAACTCTGTGATTTACTACTATACCCTTTCCCGAGCTGAGAAAATTTGATTCAACCAGCGACTCAAGGAGGCCTGGATGCCACAGCCCAGTGTGCGCCCCAGTGAGACTTATTCATCTCTATTAAGATCACAGTTCGATTTACTGCCAGCTTATCGCGTTCAGCAACCTGCCCACCACAGGCTATTTACAGAGGCGCTATCCATTCAAAAATCGCTTCTGAGCTTCTCTTGGAGCCAACTGGAGCAACAAGCGCGCCGATGCCTGGGGATAGGATACGCCGAATTTCGCAACTTACAGTGCCGCGCCGACAATACCTTCAAGCTTCAACAAATTGATCATCGAATGGGCTTGGAGTTTTTATTTGTATTACGCGGTATTGCCATTAGTGATAGTCGTGAACAATTTGTCGCTAACCTGCAAGAAAAACTCCTACAGAGTGATACCAATGACCGACTAGATAGACTCTTAGTAAAGACTGAAGAAATGCTCGGCACGGAAGTTCCTGAGAGCATGGTCGAAAAATTACGTGCAAGATTGGCAGGTATAGAAACAAGGGCTGATATTCAGACATCAATGGAAAGCCTGGCGAGTGGTGAAATAGAGAACATCAACTTTCTCGATGCCTACCTCCCCAATAAAAAGAAACCCATAAATCCAGGCCTGGATAGTGGTATTGATGCGGTCAGTACATGCCTTTGTCGAGGCCTGATGGCGTTGGTACACGCTCAGTTTAATAACGCCTTAAAGGTGGGAGGGCATAAATCTGAATTTGCTGCTGAAGATATCACCGCAGTAAAATCCGTCACCCGTGGATTTTCCGATTTTCTGCAGGGTTGGCAAAAGCAAATTTATAGCGCACTCCTGGTAGGTGACCCAAAAAGTATCACAAACACTTCTATTTTGTTCGCTGGTGAAATCGAGCGAAAGATACCATCACTCGCAGGAGCGGCGGCGGCTATACAAAATGTTATCCAATCACTTTTGCAAAGAAATAGCGGTGGCCTGGCAGAGCGACTTGGAGATATTGCAGTCGACACCCACTTTCTTATCCGCAAAGCGATTGCCAGCCATGTAGCCTGCTATCGGCTCGCCGCCAGCACCAATGGCCTAGACACCCCAAAAGATATCAAGAACCTTCAGAAAAATATCACTTCCATGACGTTTACCACAAGGCTACCCAACGGTAAAAATGTGGAACTCGCCAAGCTCAATAATGACCTAGATGGGGAGTTTGTTGAAATCCGTGGTTTTGTAAAAGAAGTCTCCTCCCCTCCCCAGGAAGGCGGCATGCTATTGAGCCACCTGAAGCTACAGGACCCCTCCAGTGATGCCGAAGCGAATGCTGTGGTTCGCTTCTCTCACCTCCCTCACGCCGGTGTCACTAAAGGTGCCTTTTGTAGGCTGAGCGGTATTTTTAACAAGAGCTCAAGCCTGCTAAGTGGAAGAGAAGCCGTAGAAGTGGACGCATTATCACTGGCCGATTTAGGCAAAACCAGTTTCGATATCGCCTTCATGCGTCTGGCGAGCCGCTGGTTCCAACCCTGGCGAAGCAATGCAAATCTTTATTGGTCACTTGGGGCTCATAGTTCTGAAGAGGGTATTGTAGATTCTCAGGGTGCTGCAGAACTGCTCTTTACCCCGCTGATACGTTAACAGGAGAGTCACCATGCCACCGGATGACGGCTGCTTATCAGAACAGGAAAGTGTTGAAATTAAGTTGTTGGAGTTAGATGTACTAATGGCGATGGCGGAACTGGCAAAAGCCGAGTGGCACGCTGCCAAGGAGGCCGTGCGCAGTGAATGTCTGGAGACCGCCATTCCCGACCTCCCCAATCTGCATCAAAAAGATGAAATGGATTTCCCTATCGACGCAATGGATCACGCAGTGGCTGAGTGCATAGAAACTCACCCCGATGTTTTTGCGGCATGGGATGCCTTTGAACAGATCGCACTGGAACTTGAAATTGAGCTGGAGGATATGCATGCCTTACTTGATGAGTGGAAGTCCTGCTCTCATACGCTCCACGGAGGAGCACCACTCAGGTAGTTGACTCAATGCAATTTATCGCCAACTTACGCCGTCAAACCCTGGATGCCTTCGCCAGCCATCATATCTCAGCCGATGGCTACCTGCTATCCGCCCACCGTATAACAAATCCTAACCTGCAACTGGCTGTTGAGGTACGCAACAGGGGCTTGCCCCTCTTTGCCGATAACGGCACAAAGCAGCTCATAGACTCGGTTATTGCTCAGTTTTCCGGCAGGGCACGGGAAATCACCCGCGAAGTTAAAATACTACGCCGCCAGCTTGGCCATCTTCCCCGTGGCCGGGACGTTCCGATAAAGTTGCGTAAACAGGCCGACACTTTGGCTGAATCGGTTCTCACCGATTGCACCGAACGCTCAGAATCTATCGATCCCAAGCAGCTGATTGAGCGTCAGCTCAAGATGAATCCCACCGACCTGATCGCCCAGGAGGACTTTGCCAGTACCTGTTTAGTAGCCCTGGACTTGGAGCGGGAAATCACGGGTTGGACGGTGGAGCGTATCGCCGCACGCAATCGCCGCAGCTTAAGGCTCTGGCAAAAGGTAGCGGAAAACCCTCTATGCCAAGACACAACCGTTTATGCGGTTCTCAGCGCGATGGACTACAACACTGCCCGCGATGCTGGGAAGCTGGCCGCTGATGCGGGGGTTACCTCAGCAGCCATGGGGCTTGCAGGCGTTTGTGGAGATCTGAACGCAACAGATTTTTTCGTTAGTGGCAGAGCCTCATTTAAACTGACACGGCCAGTTCCACGCCGCTATGTGCGCTTGGCCCAGATAGTAAAAGGCATCGCAGATGGTTATCGAGATCACAGTACCAGCTTGGAAAGATTTCACTGCTTGGGTTTGGGCGCACCCTCCCTACTCCCCATTGCCGCCGCAGCCCTGCCAGCAGAAACAGGAGTCACTGCAGATGCCACCAGCCCCATTCACGCTGCAGCGAAGGATCGAGTACTTTATGACCCGGAGAATTTTGGTGACCGGGCAAGCACTAAAGAGATTGTTGAGCGTATTTTGGGTGGTGGTAACTGGCCGTTCCTCAGCCCCTTTACGCAGTCTTTTAAACAAAGGTTTGGTCACGACCCTGAAAGCGCCCGACGCTGGTGGAACACGCAGGGGAATCCCGCTATCTCTACAGAAATCCTACGTCAACCCAGCGACCTGACAGCAGCACTGCCGCTATTTTGCGAAGCAAACCAACACGTACGGTCAATTGCACGAGATACCTGGATCGCACACAATCACTGGGTGCTGGGTGAGCTGACCGAAGGCCGCAGTGGACCACAAAGACGCGAATTTGCCCACCAGATTATCGATCATTGGCTGGATGGGCCCGCAACTACCACCAGTCGAGGCCTTAGCGCCGCCAAAAGAATCCTCCTAGCCTAAAATATAGAAAAATCCGTTAACGGTGCGGCTTTTATTCTCGAGCTCACTGAATAACAAATACCGTCACCTCACTTTGAACTCTTAGTTATTTGCTGACTTAACGCAATTTGATCTTTAACCCAGCATCTGACAGTAGAACTTTTATGTCGGATCAAGACCTTAATACCACTACAGATATAAATCAGCGAGCATAAAAATTGCTACCATCTCCCAATACTAGAGCTGTGATCAGTAGCAGATTGCTAGGGATGGCTACTACGGTATCGTAAGCTACAGTCACTGGAGTTGCGACAAGCTTACCTGCCTTCTCGATTAATGTCCGGGGCTGCGCAACCCAAACTACATACTTATTTTCTAGCTTCTCTAACGGTAACTCGCCTTCTATAGTGTACATTTTACCATTTAAGCTCGATGAGAGTCTCAAGCTATTGGGCATATCATCATCCCTGAATCCGAGAGCATCAAGCTCCGCTAGCATGGATTGACTTGGGGCTGGTTGAGTGTATGGATTTGGCTGGATAAAATTTAAAGTTACAACACCCGTTACCTGCCCCATTTTGTTAACGGAAAAATCCTGAAAAAACGCATGAAAAGCTGTTTTTCTTGTGAGATTTAACGCATTTGCAAAACTCTTCTCAACTGGGAAAATATAGGCGGTGTCACCGCTTGCAACAATCAAGTCATTGGTTTTAGGATTAACATAGAAACCTTCTATTTCCACTTTCTCATATTCTGTTTCCCACATCGCCGTTGTACACCCGCTCACAAATAGACTTAGAAACACTAGAGCACGAATCAAAAAAAACTCCTGGAATTATATTGCAATTACCTTGACCACAATTACTACAACTTCAACCGCAATTTTACACAAATTCAGTAAAAATCCAATCAGAACAAAATAGTTAAGCACATATAGTACCACCGTGCATAATGAGGCAACGACCACTTAAATCGTCACCTTGGAGACCTTCATCAAACCTGCATCCTGCATTCAATTCCGAAGCCCATCAATTAATGCACATTCAGAAAACGATCCACTGAGAATAATATTTTTAATTCCCCTTCCAGCAATAGAATCATTAAGGACAAAAGCTCCCAGAAACGCTCCCAAAGTTAACGATGCCAAATTTAGGCGCCCGCTATTAGTGACCAGATTCGGGCAGAATCTGCCGAAAATACTTGGGCTACCCAACTGGAGAAGATATCTCAACAATGACTTCATGTAACTATTCAGCACTAAATACAAAATTCCCCAAAAAATATATTCATGAGACAATAGAGCAATATTAAAGCCTCCTGTCTAGCAGTCGATGACACTGAATAAAATTGACATCAATACAGCTATTG
>NZ_JALBWM010000127.1 GCF_023895975.1 Microbulbifer okhotskensis | reverse complement strand
GAACGGTACAGTGACTACGGGGCTATAGCTGCATGAAACTGTCCGAAGTGTTGTGAAAGCATATAATTCAAAATCTCAGCCCACCTCACACTTACCTATAAACCATCGAAGACATTTAGAATATTTACCACATTTATCTGGATTCTATCATGAGGAATTGCCAGAAAAGTGCGCTAGATACATTATTCAATATCCCGAATTACGGCTCAATATCGGCATACCACTAACAAAACTTGATTATAGTATCGTCTTCACCAGCATTAACCCAACGAAAAAAATAAACTTACTTTAAATGTGTACTGCCAGTATTCTCATGCAAACCTCATAGAAACCATATAGAGCGCGCAAATACCCCCCCCGGTATATTCGCTATCACTGACACCAAGGCTATTTGATCTAGAAAATTCAATTGCCTACCATTTGTTGTCCATACCATCAATTTATACATTTCACCCAAGATAATGACTTTATTGCTGGGAATGTAAAAGAATATGTCAACTTGACCAGAGTACGCTTACGCAAAGGGAATATCACTACGGGCCTGGGCAACCGGGCCTCATTAGAATCGGGTTTTACCATCACTGCAGAAACGGCCTTAGCTACCCCTGATCGCAGAGTTACTATCTTTGTGAGAAGGGATTATTTCAGATCACCTGCTACGAATCATCAATGATGCAATACAGTAAAATCAGATTGACTTTTCTCATTTTAAATTACGTCAATTATGACCACCCTTGGCCACTTAAATTCCAGCACACAACCAACATGGTGGCATTTAAGCTTGACAGCATCATCTATGACTCGAGGCTTTCAGAGATGACAGCAACATCAATGATATTGAGATTTACACGGACAGCGATTTTACTGAAGCGCTAAAGCTCTCAAATATGTATTTTGGTCCTTCATCATCAAAGTCCATTTAGAGGATTTATAACCATTCAAGTTTTTACAACAAATTGGCTGTGCTATCCATCAATTCGAATACCCAATACTCAGATTATAAATTTCAATTAGCTAGCTGGCGTTTTTTTGTGGAACCGCTGTTCTTATAGCGGTTTACAGTTTGTTGAAAATAAAACCCCAATACCTTCTCAACAAACTGCCAAACCAGTAAATTTATTTTGATTTATCCTGACACCTGCGGATGCCTAGAGGATATGGTATTGGGATGTTTAGCATCCATAGCCGATTTCACCAGCGCTTCAGCCCAAACACTATCAGGCTCAATATGTACCTGTCGCTTGCGCAAACGAAACAGAATAAAAATAAAGACTAAGCTGAGCAAAAGAGCGCAAAGGTCTACTGCCCATACGGCAACAGTGGCGTCTGACAAATCCCCTTTGAACAATGAACTGGCTGGTATCAGAAATACCGCGGCGCTGCAAAGCATAAGTAATTGTCTAGCAGTGGTCATCGGGCGGCATATAAATGCCCAAACGACTGAGGTCAGGAACCCCACGTAATAGGCACCTTCCTGCCAAAGGGTAATATCCACTTGTGAATGGGACAACCACTTAACCGCCAGCATACTGGCTGCAATACCTAGAACTGTGCCGAGCCCCACACCAATGGTCAACTTGGCCATAATCATCGAAGAGATGGTTTGCTCTGGCAAAGCACCCTGCGCTCTGCGTTTCTTGCGCCGGCTTTCAATCCACAGAAGGTTACCGGTAAAAAATATCAACGCCCCCATGATTCCAAGCGCAAAATATATCCAGCGTACCGCATTACCTCCAAAGCTACCAAAATGAAGAGAAAAGAGGCTCATTACCATGCCACTATACCCGTTGAAGTAGTTAGGCAGGATACTGCTGTAAGGGATTTCCCTAAGATAAGGATTTCCCAGCACATAGGCATATTCTGCACCCCGCACCACATGCCCCAGCATAAAGCCCCCAACCCGCATACGCGGTGAGGTCGTATCCAAATTCATATAGAGGACTTCTGCCATCTGGAACTCAGGTTCACTCTGCTTGATTGCCTTTTCCAAATCGGCAACAGCGACCAAGTCAGAGAAATTTTTAACCTCTTGCGGCGCAGGCCGAGTGAACATAGGTAAATCACCGTAAACCACGGTGCGCAAAACATCATAAAGCGGATCATGGAAAGCAAAAACAAATGCCGTAAATGCAATAATCAAATGAAAGGGCAGCGAGGAGACTCCTAAGACATTATGAAAATCCAGCCAGTAACGCTTGCGATTCTTTCCTTTCCTCACTACCAGTAGGTCTTTAAACCACGTGGGCAGGAAAACAATCAAGCCAGAAATCAAGGCGACAAAGTATAATGCGGCCACTACCCCAAGCACATAAGTACCAAAAGCATCGTGGTCATCACCGCCGGGAATACCCGCAGTACGGTGTAAATCATCAACAAACTCACCAATGGCAGAAACCGTAAAGCTCTGCGTAATCAGCACCCCCTTTTCATCGAAGCTTGCATACCAAAAAGTAGAGCGGTGCGTCTCATGGTCTTCCACTTCCCAACTCACTGGCGCCGCTTGCAGACCTGCGGGGGGCAGCTGTACTGTCATCCGCTTTGCAGCCTCGGGATGTAAGCGCAACACCTCGTGAATAAGTTGGTCATACTCCTCTACATGAATATTGGGAAGGCTCGTTTCCGCTTGTAGGGCCCATTGGTTCAGGGGCCCCTTAAACATGGTCAGAGCACCTGCGACAAAAGCGATATAAAGAAACAAGCCCGCAATAATACCAGTCCAGGTATGCACGCTCTTATAAGTTTTAATCAATTCTATGCGCATATTTTCAGCCTCCGAATCTCGCGGTCCACAACAGGGTAAACAGCAGTAAATTCAGCCCTACATAGAAAGACAACATGCGCCTAACACTGGTAAATAGATAAATCAGACTCACAAAGGTGAGCCAAATCGGGGTGATCACCCACATAACAAACTGGGTCCTATCATCAACCACCACACCGCCTGGTCCCCACCAGGCCACCAACCCAGCACTAGCAACAGCAATAGGAAGCCCCAAGAACACTGCGCAAAGCCCCTTTAACCACCATTGGGGCTTGTAGCCTTCCAGCCCTTTTTGGATCCTCTTCTTTTTCTTTCCCAGTACTTTCCCCGGCTTATCCAGCACACCACTAAAAGGCAACAAGCCCAGCGCCAGCATCAGGAGGCAGAGCAGCGTAAAGGAAGTGGACATTATCGAAAAACTTTGGCGAAACAGAGCCCAGGAAACGACAAGCAGTACTAGAGCTGCGATCAGAGCGGGGTAGAACTGCAGTGGCCTCTGTTCACGCCACTGCTGGTTGGGGCAGCCCAAATAGAAGACGGACGACGCAAGAATACAGCTGAGGAGTCCGAGCCCGGTTAATACTGAGGAATACATTTCAAGTGTTTCACTTAAGAATAAGAAGCGCTGCCAACAAACCGCTGACAACCCGATTACCAATTGCTGGCCAGACGCCAGACCTGCGTCGCTGCCCGACGAAATAATAGTAGAAGTTTATTGCGATAACCCACTATTTGCAAATAGGAATGATTAGCATTATATTCCTTGCCGATCTTCCTTGTCGTCCTGACTTCTTTACACCGCTAGGGATTACGTCATGTATAAACGCCACCTGCTCAGCAAAGCCGTGTCACTTTCCATTCTTGCCTCTATCAGCGCTACAGCGTTCTCAGCAGAAGAGAAAAAGGATAAGTATGCACCGCAGGCAATGGAAAACGTCATAGTTATCGGTGAGAAGACAGAACGATCGCTTAAGGAAACCACTTCTTCTGTATCGGTTATTACCGAAGAAAATTTGAATAACATGCAGCACCTGAGCATCACCGATGCGGTGTCCAATATCTCGAACGTAGTAGTACTGTCTGGCGCTACACCGGATATTCGCGGTGTCTCCGGTAACGGCTCAGCCACTGGATTTAACTCTTTCTCCGGTGGCGCTAAGACCCGCGTGTCCACCCTTATTGACGGCGTGACCGAACCGTTTGTCGCAGACTTGACCGGCGATACCGGCCTTTGGGACCTGGAACAGATCGAAGTATTCCGCGGCCCCCAGTCCACCAGCAACGGCCGTAATAGTATTGCCGGCTCCGTTTATATCAAAACCAAAGATCCCAGCTTCGATTGGCAAGGTGCCGCCCGTGTTGGCTTCCGCAATCAGGACGGCTATGTGGATACCGCCGGTATGATATCCGGTCCGATTGTAGAAGATACTCTCGCTTTCCGTATTACAGCCCAACAGCTCACCGGCGACACTATTAGCAATGCGAAAGAGTACGAGGACAACCCGGCAGATTTCGACCTGAACGAACTGGAAACCCAGCGCCTGAAAGGCAAACTACTGTGGACCCCTACTGAAAAGCTCAAAACACTGCTCACTGTTTCCACTAACAGCGAAGAAGGAAATACCGGGCGTATCTATTACACCCTGAGCGGTGCAGACGATTACGAGCCGTACTTCTATCGCGATATGGATACCGAGTCCACAACCACTAGTCTAAAAGTGGATTACCAGATCAGCGACGACATTTCTATAGAGGTCCTGGCTGCCTACATGGATTACCAGTGGGGCTTTGACACCTATGAGGAAACCGCCACCGGTGAGCAACATGTTCGAATGGACGAACAAAATACCACCATCGACGCAAAACTGAATTTTGGTCTAACCAGTGAAACCCTTCACGGCTTTATTGGCTTCGCTCACTTCGAAAGAGAACAGGATTTCTACAGTACTGGCAGCACCATCTATAACGGTGATGACGAAAGCACTTCTACCGCTGTTTACGGTGAAATCACCTATGCACTGAGTGACAGACTCAATTTGATCAGTGGTTTGCGTGTTGAAAATGAAGAACAGAACCGTGACTTCGATTTCTTCAATGGCAGGATTGTCGCAGGTTTGGATACCGACGAAACTATTACCCTCCCAAAAATTGCCCTGCAGTATGACCTGACTGAAGACACTGTAATGTCTGCCAGTGTTCGCAAGGGTTACAATGCTGCCGGTGGCGCGTTGAACTTCAGTGCCAGTGATTACTACTATTACGACGAAGAAACCGTAAACACTTACGAGCTCGCCGTTCGTAGCTCCCTGGCAAACGGAACCGTCAGCCTCAGTGGAAACCTATTCTTCAATGATTACTCCGGCTACCAAGCTCTCAGCTCCTCTCGCGCTATCGTCAATATGGACGACGTCGAGAGCTATGGGGTAGAAGTTGAAGCCGTTGCCATGTTGACCCCGCAACTCGAACTGCGTGCCGGATTGGGACTACTGGAAACAGAAATCAAAAATGCCGGCGCTGACTACGAAGATGCCAATGACAATGAATTGAATTCCGCACCCAATGTTACTGCAAGTTTGGGTACAAAATACTGGTTCAGCGAGGCTTTGAGTGTTGGCCTTTCAGCGAACTATGTGGGTGAGTATTATGGAGACTTTACCAATACCGAAGAGAGAGTTGCCGGTGGCTACTCACTGGCCCGTGTAAACCTCAATTACGATATGGAAAACTGGAGCATTGCAACTTTTGTTAATAATGCTCTGAATAAGGAAGAGTACTTGACCGTTGAACCGGTAAGCGGTCCCATCCCGGAAGGATACGTCGCGATCACTGATCCGAGAAATATTGGTATTTCTGCCACGTACCGGTTTTAGATAACTGTTTTAGTTCCCCCAAATAAAATCCGGCCGTTGTACAGTTAGAGTATTTGCTCAACGGCCGGAGCCTAATCGCTCTCCTACTGCACAATAATTACCATATTGCTATTGCCAATCTGGGACACATTGGCATTTTGACTATTATTTACTTGGCTAATCGTAAACTGGTTTAAATTTCCTTGCTGAAGGGCAGTTGCGATACCTGAAATGCCACTTTGAATGGTTGCACCTACATTAGTCAAACCAATCTGAGTAGTACTCGCAAAATTCGAGCTTCCCGACTGAACATGTGTCAAATTGTTAAATTCATTCTGCTGGCTAATAGTACTGATGTTGTTGCTACTTGTCTGAGACACATTCGCCTGGTTATTATTACCCAACTGACTGAGTGTGGAATTGTTGGACGTTGACACAAACTGATTCACCGTGGCCACGTTTGTATCGCCCTGCTGAGCGGTAACTGCACTACTAAAGGTACTGTTGGTCTGGGTAACCGTTCCTGTGTTTGACGTACCAACCTGATTAAGAACCGCAGTATCCGTAGTACTATTGGACTGTGTTATCACACCAAAATTGGTTAAATTAAACTGATTTATTGTCGCTGTACTACCCGTTGATAAAACTTGATTAATCACCCCCGTATTCGTCAATCCATCTTGGGTGACCACTGCAGTCACCGTATCAGACCCGTTCTGGGTCACCGTTGAGTTATTAAAGCTACCCATTTGTACCTGATTAATAGTACTCGAGGTATTACTGTTCACCTGACTCGCATTCGAGGTGTTATTGTTGCCAGTCTGTGTTTGATTAATAACGTTAAAAGTGACAGTTGGGTCACTTTGATCAGCTGTCGCATTATTACTCATACCACTTTGATTTTGAGTTGCGACGTTGTTGGAAGCAAAAACACCCTGACTTGCAATAACAAGCAGGACCGCAGCTGCCAACGGGGCACACCTTTTCATATTTATCTCCTTAGAATATGAAATATCACTAAATTAGACTTTTTCGACTGCACAAAAATACGAACTCATCCAGCACCACATGCAACCAAACAAAAAGAAAGCAATATATGATTAGACTGCACTTAATTTTGCCAGAGTAAACACCAGAACTACGGCATCTATGCTTATAAACTCTTGCCATTCAAGAACCCAAATCCCCAGCTTCCTACAGGAACTCATGCTTGATGCTGTGTTGAGTCTTATCTTCGTAGGCACTTTCGACAATAGGAGAATAGTGGGGAAAATATAGGAAGAAAGTTCCCCCCTTCAAAGCACCAGTATGGCGTACCACTTACCTCATGAGAATATATTCTCATCATATTGAGAATTCTTTCTTAATCCACCAGCAAAAACACATACACATGGATATTTTCAATACGCTATTCTTGGTTACAAATACCCCTTTTAGGGAAACAACATGTGCCGACAAAAGTTAGACCTGGCCACCCCAAAAAGTCTCAAATACTATTATTGGTTTTCTAGTCATTAGAGGACTTACTATTACAGCGTCTGCCACAACCATAGATTTTGGTAATATTATTACTACCGCTGAGACACTGACTATCAGAAGCTTTAAAGGCACAACGGATCGCGCTGTCGCGGTAATTACGCCGGTGTTCATGTCATTCTCAATCCCGGTGGACTCACTATTGTTGCTTAGCAGGCATTCGAATCCTGTTAAATAGCTCTGCAGCCAAGTGAGTAGATAGCCCCCACAGTCAGCGGCGATAGTTCTGCAACCGTGCCGGCTGCAAATTGAACAGTGAGAGCGGTGCCAAGATCGCTGAAAGCTAAAACACTTTGGCCTTAGTTAGTACAGCGGGCAACAAAAAATCTACGCCGCCGTCGATGGAGGCCATTCCACCCCCTCCCCAACACACTGAAATAATCCTGCTGCCGATTTGATGATATTAAATCGCTCTGCACAGCCAGCTCCTGGCCAGAAATGCTAAAATATTAAAGACCCTCAATCAAAAAGCACCATTCACCTCAAACACGCCCAACCAACCTCTAGCCGTCACAGTGTCCCCCTTTGCTTTAACCCAAAAACAAACCTGCCCCGTTTTCGATAACATTAAGAATATATTCCCATGGTGACAACCATCCTATAAACCAAACTCTCATTGCCTTTGAGCAATCAAACCGATACACACTGAAGATTTCAGGGACCAAAATGAACAACGAAAATGCCAGCAATTTAAAAAAATCAGTACTTGTGATTGCGGCTACATTCAGTTTATCGCTATCCAGTATTACTTTTGGCGTCAGCTGTGGTGATGTCATCACAACGGCAGAGGTGCTGGATACTGACATCACAAATTGCGCCATCGATCCAGCAGTAACCGTGACGGGCCCCACTGGCAGCCTCAATTTAAATAACTTCGATATAAGCTGCAACGGAGCAGGAACCGGTATATTTATCAACGGAATCTCAGCCAGTATCATTGGCGGATCAAATTTAACCAGCACAGTCAGTAACTGTGGGGTACCGATTAGAATTGAGGGTGATGGGTTCCATACTATGCAGGGTGTCAACGTCACGGGCACCTTCGTTACCGGAATAGCAATTCAAAGCGATCACAATTTTCTGCTACAGGTTAATTCCAGCAATACCTCAGGCAGTGGTATCAGAATTTTTGGAGAAAATAACTCCCTGGTATCAACAACCACCGACAACAATGTACAACAAGGAATAATTGTCTATGGAGATGGCACATTCATATCCCAAAGTCAGGCAAACTCCAATACAGCAATCGGGATTCTCATTGAAGGCCCCGACAATTGCACCTTCAGTCAAAATACAACTAATGATAACTCCTTAGCCGGGATCTATATGAGTGGCCCCCTGGCGCAGACTGGCAACCAAGTCATAGGGAATACTGCACTAGGCAATGGCACGGATGATTTTATCGACACAAACCTCTTTCCATGCACAGGCACAACTTGGCAGGGCAACACCTTCAACACTGCCAATGACGCTTGCATAGAATAGAATACTCCTTCATTGGGGACCTGTAAGCACCTGTAATCCCATTTTATAGGTCCCGACTGTTATCACCACCAGTCCCAGCAATAGAGGGAGTCTTCCAAAGTGAATTCAAACTTAAACCTTCCATACTGAATGGAATAGCCCCTTTTAACTCTACACTACTTAAATACATTCTCCATCAGTTGGAGCTGTTGAAGAATTTCCTACCCAGATATTTTCACAAGGTGCGGGATTATCGTCCCGTAAATCAAAATCAATATTGCCTGACACTATATTAATCAATACAAAATTTCCGGACTGGCCAAACAATTCCATAAGGATATCCACCGTATTTGATCCTGGCGCACCATTATTTTCAATGGTATTTTGTAGGATAACGCAGTTATCTACAATAACCAGGAGCCCATAGCTGCCATAGATGCAAGCTTTGTCAGCAAGTCAGGCTGTAAAACAGAGGGGATGGGATGGTATTACAACGAAAGTACCGGAGAACCACAGCGTGGTCTCGAAATTACCATGATCAGTATCACTGATCTAAAATCGAATACCGCCTATGCCCTGGATGCTCAGCAGACAACAGACGAAGACGGCCGATTACGAGTTGAGCTCTACACCGATCATGCCATCAAAGTTACGGCAGCAGTTCTTGCACTTGAAATTAAATATCTTGCTGCGGACGCCTATTATAGCAAGGTGTATTTTGTTTCAGCCATCATTCCAACGGGGCTGCACATTGTTGGAATGTTACGAATAGATTCAGATTTACACTGGTTACCTGAAAGAACGTGCTAAAGCTCAGGTCGCCCCAAAAAACATGATGGTAAGGTTGATTTTGATATGGAAATTTGTCGTTTTGATGTTTAAATCAATAAAGGATGGCAAAGAGGGTTACCCATTGTTGTATTCCACAGACACAGAGCTGGAGGCAATGACATTGGTCAAGTCTTACAAATTTAGATTCCAAATAGAATTTCTATTCAGAGACGCAAAACAGCACTCAGGCCTGACTCATTATCGGTCGACTCGAAAAGAAGCAATCAATCTGCATGTCGATGCATCATTGACGGCTCTGAATCTACTAAAAATCAAAGATAGAAACGCAAAATAAACGGATGAGACTACCGTCATTTCAATTGCTAGCTGGAAATATCGAAAGTACAATCAGCACCTTATGGATAGACTTTTTGACGAGTTAGATCTTGATCAGAGTTGCGGGAAAGTTGCCCGCATTTACGAGCGGCACAGTGGCTACGGGCTATAGCTTTATGAAACTGTCCGAAGTGTTGCATTAAGAAACTGGCTATTATTACTGCCCACCATAAGAATCCCTGAACCCGCATTGCCCGATATACTTGATAGGAAAAGCGTGTTGTTACTACCCTGCATTCAACTCTGAAGTGCATCACCCTTTAGGCTGCTGCAGCAGCCGTATA
>NZ_JALBWM010000126.1 GCF_023895975.1 Microbulbifer okhotskensis | reverse complement strand
AGAAATACATCAGCCTATAAACCGTTTAGCTGACACAGAGTTTTGAACACCCTCTCAATCGAGAACCGATAAATCTGTTAAGCACAGAGAAAGTTATTTCTTCGATTGAATGCGCTGGGAAACCATCACCTAATCAACCACATAAACCGCTAGCATTTAGACCTATTAAAGCGGGGCGCTACCGAAATACCACATACTTATAACTGTATCTAACAAATCAGTAATGGTCTGTGAACGCCCAGGGGGAGCTTAAGCCAGGACCAGCCAATCACATCGTCCACGTTGAGAATGGCTGAAATAAAGCAGGCCCTGTCACTCAGTACTTATTCATCCGAGCAGGTAATATTATTCTCAAAGCAAACCCCACCGCGCTGGGAGCAGGTTTCCAGTAGCCTTCCCTTGGCCTCTACACGGGAGAAACCTTTAGAGTGCATACCTCCTGCTCTCATATCCTTCATATAACAAGCCCACTTGGGACGCTCTGTGACTGGGATAGGCTGCACCACAACTTCAGGCTGAACTATTTGCGATTGCGCCTCGATACTCGCCTGCAATTCCAGGATCAAATCCTGTAGCTGGTGAACATTTTTTCGCAATCGAACTACCTCTTTTTTCAAATCACCAGTTTCATGATTCCGATCATGACCAGAGCGAACCTCCTTACGGAGCTTGACAACTTCTTTCTTCAGCGTGCGGATCTCCTCCGCAGTTTGATAGTTATCGTGAGCAAAAGCACTGGTAGAAAACAGGATAAAGGAAATCAAAAGTGGCAGACTGCGCATGGGATTACTTCCAGAGGATTTTTTATTTCGGTAAACAATTTGAGGAGGAATATAACGCAACTTAGCTTAACTCAAAATGAATCCCATCGTTAAAAGGGATCCGGTCACCTGATATCTTTAACTACAGTGTCTATCAACCTCTTACTTTATCCCCACAAAAACAGCCTAAAAACACCCGATTACTGCCACCTTGCTCTGCACCCCTCTCCAGGTTCCAAATAACCAACCAATAAAAAGGGCGAACACTGTTCGCCCTTTTTCCCAATCAAGCCAGAACTCAGGCCCCAGTTAAGCTCCGCACCATACTGATCATCACCCCCGCAGCAACAGCAGAACCAATAACCCCGGCCACATTGGGCCCCATAGCGTGCATCAGCAGAAAATTATGCGGGTTAGATTCCAGCCCCACTTTATTGGAAACCCGCGCGGCCATAGGTACTGCAGATACACCAGCAGATCCGATCAACGGATTGATCTTATGCTTACTGAATACATTGATCAGCTTAGCCATCAAGACACCTGTCGCAGTACCAATCGCAAACGCCACAATACCCAGCGCGAGAATTCCCAGGGTTTTGGGGTCCAGGAATTTATCTGCGGCCAGCTTTGAACCAACTGACAAGCCCAGGAAGATAGTGGTGATATTGATCAGGGCATTCTGTGCAGTATCAGACAAACGCGATACCACACCGCATTCCCGCATCAGATTGCCAAAGCAAAACATCCCCAACAGTGGAGCCGCTGCCGGTAGGAATAAGGCCACCAGAATCAACAACAAGAGTGGGAAGGTAATCTTCTCTCGCTTGCTCACATGACGCAGCTGCACCATCTCAATCTTGCGCTCCTGCTCGGTCGTTAGGGCACGCATAATCGGCGGCTGAATCATAGGCACCAATGCCATATAGGAGTATGCCGCTACAGCAATGGCTCCCAACAGGTCAGGGGCCAACAAGCTGGAGACATAGATGGCCGTTGGGCCATCTGCACCGCCGATAATGCCGATTGCAGCGGCATCAGCTATAGAGAAGTCCATCACCCCTGCGACAGAAAGTCCCACTGCACCGAGTACGGTGGCAAAAATGCCGAATTGCGCTGCGGCTCCCAGAAACAAGGTGCGCGGGTTGGCAAGGAGCGGTCCGAAGTCCGTCATGGCACCCACCCCCATAAAGATGACAAGCGGTGCCACACCGGAAGCAATCGCCACCGAGTAGAAGTTGTACAGCATCCCGTTATTGAAACCGGCATCCCGGGCAAACTCCGCTGCCTGCACTTGTACCGCCACGGGTGCACTACCCAGAGCTTTTTTTAAGGCATCTAAACCTGCACCGCTATCCAAGCCAAGGAGCTGTGCCATCTGCGCCAGAACGGCGGTATTTCCTTGCGCCAGAGCAGTCTCTGCCGCAGAGAGCGCTAAATCAGCACCGGGAATATTGGCAAGGATGCCACCAAAACCAATAGGCACCAACAGTAACGGCTCAAAGTTTTTGCGAATCGCCAAAAACAGCAAGCCCAACCCCACCAGTAGCATAATGAACTGGCCCGATGCCATCTGAGCAACACCGGAGGATTGCCAAAGCGTAATTAGATTTTCCACGTGTGACTCCTACTAGTGGCTAAGCAATGGACAGCAGGGGATCACCTACCGCCACTGCATCACCTTCTTTTACTGCCACACTGGTGACACTACCTGAACGCGGTGCACTCACGACCGTTTCCATCTTCATGGCTTCCAACACCAAAACAGCCTGCCCTTCGCTCACCTGATCTCCAGGCCTGACCATCACTTTAAAAATATTGCCGGCCAAGGGTGCACCGACTGGCTCACCGCCGGTGGCGGGTGCCGATGGCGCACCTGCGGAAGCCGTTGCAGTACCTCCAGTAGCCAGCGCCACATTGGTCAGGTCGCCGCCATCGGCCACTGTCACGGTATAACTCTGCCCCTCCACCGATACGGTATAAACTTCCTCGCCCTTGTCATTCATAACCGCAGAACCTTCATTACCGGTGGGCACCGGCTCAAAGGCGTCTGGGTTGTTACGGTTTTTCAGGAATTTAAGCCCAATCTGCGGAAACAGCGCATAGGTGAGCACATCATCGATTTCCCCATCAACTCCAGTCAGAGCAATATCTTGCTCGCCCGCCTTCGCTTGCAGCTCCAGGCTTAACTTCTCCAGCTCTGGTGCCAACAGGTCCGCAGGGCGACAAGTCACCGGACTCTCGCCCTCCAACACACGAACCTGCAGCTCTTGATTCACCTCAGCGGGTGTCGCGCCATAGCCGCCCTTCAAAACCACAGCGGTTTCCTTGGAAATCGACTTGTAGCGCTCCCCGGTCAACACATTCAGCACCGCCTGGGTACCCACAATTTGCGAAGTGGGTGTCACCAGGGGAATAAATCCCAGATCCTCACGTACGCGGGGGATTTCCTCAAGCACCTCATCTAAGCGGTCGCCGGCACCCTGCTCACGCAGTTGGCTCTCCATATTGGTAAGCATACCGCCAGGTACCTGGGCCACTAATATCCGGGAATCTACCCCTTTTAGTGAACCCTCAAATTTCGCATACTTCTTTCGCACTTCGCGGAAGTAAGCTGCGATCTCTTCAAGCAAATTGATATCGAGACCGGTATCCCGCTCGGTGCCCTCGAGAATTGCCACCATCGCCTCGGTGGGGCTATGGCCATAGGTCATGGACATGGAACTGATCGCCGTATCGACATTGTCGATACCCGCCTCGATACATTTCAAAGCCGTTGCTGTAGACAGGCCGGTAGTTGCATGGCACTGCATATGGATAGGGATATCCACCGCTGCCTTAAGCCGCTTCACCAGTTCATAGCCTTCATAGGGGCGCAGCAAGCCCGCCATATCCTTGATCGCAATGGAGTCCGCACCCATATCTTCAAGCCGGCGGCCCAGATCCACCCAAAGGTCCATGGTATGCACCGGACTCACGGTATAAGAGATAGTGCCCTGAGCATGCCTATCCTGCTTCTTGACGGCGCCGAGCGCGGTTTTCAGGTTGCGCATATCGTTCATTGCATCGAATACACGGAACACATCCACCCCATTTACCGCAGCACGCTCCACAAACTTCTCTACGACATCATCGGCATAGTGGCGATACCCCAGAATATTCTGCCCCCGGAACAGCATTTGCTGAGGGGTATTCGGCATAGCTTTCTTCAGCTCCCGAATACGCTCCCAGGGGTCTTCACCGAGATAGCGAATACAGGCGTCGAATGTAGCCCCTCCCCAGGATTCCAGGGACCAGAAGCCCACTTGATCGAGCTTTTCCGCAATGGGCAGCATATCGTCCAACCGCAAACGGGTGGCGAACAGTGACTGGTGGGCATCGCGTAGGACTACATCGGTAATCCCCAATGGCTTTTTAACCTCAGTCATGGGTTATCTCTCTCGGCAGAAATTATTGGAAATTGTTCGAAGCAAATTTTGCAGTTAGCGTCTTTGTCGATGCTGTTCGATTGCTGCTTTGATCACTGCATGTAAACGGGCGCTATCGTTCCCTACTTTGTGGGAGGGAGAGTGGGAAGCGGGTTCCACCTCGGGAAAATGACGTGTAATGATTCGGGACATAATACTGGTACCAATCACCAGTAACAGCAGAAAGGTAAAGACAATCCCCATCCCGAATAGGGTGATATCCAGCCCCTGTTGAAGCAGTGTTTCTTGCACTATTTATTCCCCCCTAGCACCGGGTAACAAAACCAGCCGACCTGGACAGTTTCGCTTGTACCCACAACACTATAAATTGAAGTACCCAATTATCTGGGACTAACGCGATAACCCAAATGATATTTTGCGTCTCTCTTCGGGTTATTATTTGCAGCCAACAATTTTAATTGGCACAGCCAATAATCTTATTGAGCTTGCGCCCCGATTACCCCCCCAGTCCCTACCGATAGATCCCAGAATCTAATTCGCAGCCGAGATAATTTCAATGGCGATAACTCCCACTCCATTCAGGCAGAAAACAGCCACTATGGATAAAATCCACTCACCCAGGAGCGATGGTAATTCTCTATTATCAATACAACTTGCTTTTAAAATCAAACACTTATTGGTTTCAGGGGCAACAGTGAAGTACACTCGCAAGCGCCCAATCTTGGTGCGAATTACTCATTTGATGAGTTTACTCCTCCTACGTTTGGGGCTCATAGAATGATCATTTTTACGCCATCGGTATTACTTGCTGATAGAATATGCGCCTATTGATATCCAATTTTCGTCCAAACTAATTTATGACCAGCAAGACACCAGTATTACAAGCAAAGATATACCAAGCACCTATGGAAGGAGTGATCGACCATCACGTGCGCGCTCTGCTTTCCGTTATTGGAGGTATCGACATCTGCGTGACTGAGTTTGTGCGGGTCACGGATACGAGACTGCCTCTCAGGGTTTTCACTCGCTTATGCCCAGAAATTATCGAAGGCGCCAAGACCCCAAACGGTACACCAGTACGGCTGCAGCTCTTGGGAGGAAACCCTAATGCAATGGCAGTTAACGCAGTAAAAGCAGTTGAGGTTGGTGCAGAAGCGATTGATCTCAATTTTGGCTGTCCCGCCAAGTCAGTAAACAACAGTGACGGCGGCGCCTGTCTTCTGCAAAGCCCGCACCGGGTCGAAGCGATTGTTGGAGCTGTTCGCCGCGCCGTCCCGGAAAACATCCTTGTTACCGCTAAAATTCGATTGGGCTTCAACGACCGCTCCACCTATCTGGACAACGCTCTTGCCGCAGCCGCAGGCGGAGCCAATGAACTGGCTGTACACGCCCGCTCCAAAGTGGATGGCTATAAACCACCCGCCTACTGGGAATTCATTGGTGAAATTAACCAACAGCTGGATATCCCAGTTGTTGCCAATGGGGATATTTGGACACTGAAGGAGTTTCAGCGGTGTTACGAAGTTACAGGATGCGAGTCATTTATGTTCGGTCGCAGCTTACTGGCGAGGCCGGACCTGGGCCGACAAATTAAGGCCTATTGCTCTGGCGACGATTATTCACCGATGGACTGGCCGCAAATCATTGAGATCTTATGGGGCTACTACCAAACCACCAGGGAAGTCTACCCAACAAAATATTTGGGTAACCGCATTAAACAGTGGCTCGCCTATCTGAAGCTGGCCTTTCCCGAGGCTCAGTTATTTTTTGAAAAAATAAAACGCTTGAGGGAAGCAGAGGCATTTGAGGCCGCGTTCCTTGCAGAGCGCCGCTCGCAGACCACGGAAATTAGAGCGGCCTAAACCTGCCCCCCTCCATTAACGCTCTCAAATGCTGAATACGATGGCGGAGCGGATATCTTCCATCACAAACCCGTTATCGACTGACGACTTAAGTATGCCGGGTTATAGAATTTATCCGCCAGAGTGTGAACCGTACTACTCTCATAACGAATCTTGGTTTTAGTGTTGGTATTAATGCTATCAACAAGTACCATTTCCTCTACCACTAACTGCCCCCCCCTCTGCCCTTGCACAAAGTGAGCGACCTTTGCCAGCTTGCCGGACTTTAAGTAGAGCTCAGCTTTGACCGGGAAATAGCTCTCGCTATCGAGCCACAGTGAAATTTTCTGGTAACTGGCGCCCTTAGTTTTAGCCACTAAGCCCAGCTTATGAGTCTGCCTTTGTTGCAGGGTTTCACTGATCTCAAACTGCCCCTGATAATCTTCACTCCAGGTCAATGTCGCTATATCACCAATTGATGCCCCTCCCAGTAATTTTTGCATCGGCGTAATACGTATCGGACGACGGCTACGTGGCATCAACAACCAATAGTTATCTTGCAACATCAACATTTTTTGCCCTTCCTCCCCTGCGCCTTTAAAAAGCACCAGGGACTTCCGTTTGGGCTTTATATAAACATGATATTTATTCTGACTCTCCAACTCTTCGCCCCTATACACGAGGACATTGGTCACTATTTTAGTGGACGCCTGCCCCAAGCGGTATGCATCTGCTCTAGCCAACATAGTCTCAACCTGCCCGCCGGAAAAAACCTGATGCAATTGATCTTGCACTGTATCAGCAGTTGTGACAGAGGAAGAAATCAATAGCAATGTACCGGTTAATATCCTTTTGTACTTTTTCATTCTATTCGATTTATACATAAACCAATGCCTCAGTAATCGGTTTATTGACCCCTTTGCGCGCAGCAAGGAAAGAAGAGAATACACAAATCGCTACTATCACTACAGAGATCATCCAGGCTAGATTTGTAGAAAAATAGACGGTTAATGGATAGCCCACGGTTTTACCGGGAGGTGGCGGCATAGTTACATCAAAAATCATCAACCCCACACTAACCAACCCTCCCAGGATAATTCCCACAATGGCACCCACAACCGCCAAGACTAATGCCTCCAGCATAAATCCGACTAACAATTCAGCCTTGGAGGCCCCCATCGCTGATAAAGTGCCAATCTCCCGGGTTCTCTCTGTCACCGACATCATCAATGTATTAAAAAGAGAGACAAAAATAACCATCGACATAATGATACCCATCAACCCGAAAATTCGGTCATACAGGTTCTTAACCCCCTTATAAATGAAGGCATGATCCTCCCAGGTCGAGATTTCAAGCTGCGGGACCAACTGCCCCAATTTATCCCTTAAAAATTCGGTATCTTCAAGATCATAACCATAGAGTGTCAGAGTACTGACCCGATGACTATCCAATAAAAATTGAGCCGCATTGATTGAGGTATACACCTGGCGTTTATCCATATCGGGAACACCAGTACCAAAAATGCCTTTTACTTTAAAATCTAAAGCATTTAAGGCTCCGTTTACTGTGGTAGACATTAGAGTTACGTAATCTCCGGGCTTTACGCTCAGGTTTCTTGCCAGATCTTTACCCAGCATAATCTGGGGATCATTGACTTTCTCATCTTTTGATAAGATATCGCCCTCAGTGATATTCAAGAAAGGCCCCTTCACCCGAAATTCACTCGCCAAAATCCCCTGCCCTAAAAAGATATTGGATTTTTCACCATTGGAAATAAGCCCCTGCAAGTAAATTCTTGGTTGTACCGCATTGACCCCCTGATCGGCCAGCAGGCGCTTACGCAACTCATCGGCATTGTCCAAGCCATTTTGCAAAGGGAATTCTTCATCAGAGCTGAAATAGCCAGGCCGGGCAAATACCAAATGCCCCTCACTGCGTGCGGCACCCTCTTTTAGGGACTGATAAGTATAGAGACCAAATCCACCTGAGGTCATTAAAGCCATTACGACAATCGCAACAATACTCACTGTCAGTACACTCCGGCGACCATTGCGTAACAAGTTCAAAATGGCTATTTTTAAGCGGCGCATAAATTTTCCTCTAACTGAATCACCCCATCCTTCAAATGAATCACTTTGTCACAGTGGAGGGTCATACGATCATCGTGACTGGCGACAATGAATGCCGTTTCTTTCTCGCGCCCCAGCGACTTCATCAACGCAACAATCTGCTCTGCCGTCTCACTATCCAAGCTTGCAGTGGGCTCGTCGGCAATGACCAATTTAGGTTGATGTACCAAAGCCCGTGCGATTGCTACTCGTTGCTGCTGCCCCCCTGAAAGACGGTCGGGGCGGTAATGAGCAAACTTTATCAAACCTACATGATCCAGCATGGCCATCACACACCGCTTTACTTCAACCGCCTTGAGGCCATTCAGAAGAAGCGGATACGCCACATTTTCAAATGCGGTCATAACCGGAACCAAATTGAATTTCTGGAATACAAATCCCAAGTGAGTGCGACGGATTTCCATTGCCTGCCGGTAGTCCCGCATCAATAACTCCCCAGCAAAACGCACTTCACCAAAATAATCCTGGTTGAGCAAGCCACAAATATTGAGCAAGGTGCTCTTGCCCGAACCCGATGGTCCGCAAAGTGCCACCATCATTCCGGCCTGAATATGTAGATTTACATCGCGTAAAGCCTGAAGTTGTATCTCGCCTGTGGTGTAAGTCTTTTCTATATGGGTTAGCTGTAACATAAATACTCCGCCTTTTCAGACTTACTGTCCCGTGCCCTTATTATCTTCACAGGAGTTAACAGTCCCTCGACTAGCGCCCTTTGCTTTCCACGAAGTTGCCAGTTCCGTATCCTCTAGAAGCTCAGCCGCCTGCAAAGCACCACAGTAGATCCAACTAATTGCGTTAGGTGGCATCTGCGCTATACGCGGATCAGCCATCAACTCATGGTAAAGGCCATAGCCGCGATCAAATGCATTGAAGAACTTGGGCACCTTGGTAAAAGTGGTAGCTGCAATCCCCTTGAACAGTAAATCATGTGGTATTCCCTCAACTGAGAGGCCCGGATTTTTCAACTCCTCCATCATCATCAGAGCCTTATCCATTCGGGCTATGCCATTCTCTGCATAACTTACCTTATTCCAGGGCAGCCAACTCTCACTTGCCATCAGCGTCTCGCTGGCCCCCAGGTAAAAAAGAGCTACCGGGTCACCAGGGTCCTGCTCTTGGGCCAATTTAAAATACTCATAAGACTCCCGTATCGCAGTACCCCCATCGCTAACCGCCTTCTGATACAAATCTTCCAGGCGAGCGTCTACTGCGGCAAAAGATGACATACTCATTCCCAAATTCACGACTAGCGTCGCTATAACCTTTTTCATCGAGTCTCTCCGTGCGTTCAACTTGAGAGCAGATTACTCAACAGGAAGTTTTATGTCCTAGCCATACGACAAATCGCAAAAAGAGGGGATAAACGGAAATAGTCTGCGCTGAACGGTGGCAGAATCATGGATATACGGAAAAAGCGGGAGGATAAATCGCAGAAGCCCTGGTTCCAAAACTTGGAAGTGGTACGCCCGAATAAAATTGAATGCTTTTTATGCGACTCGGTGCCGGGCAGAAATACCCATTGTGCAGATATTCTATTTACCCTTTTAAGCTGCCAATACGTAATAAAGTGCTACCCTCCACTTTATTTGATATTAAGCAGAGGAGACTCGGCACACTCTCTATAACAGATAAATTTGACAAGATAACCAGGCCATATATCTCATATTACGACTGTACACCAATGGTCAAAAAAAGCAAAAGTGTCGTATGATTCCATGATTATCTATGAGCGTAAAAGGACTCAGCAGAAGACATCGGCATTTAAAACTGAAGTTTATTGTTATATCAAGATTTCGAACAATATTTCTATATGAGTGATCAGCGCTCTGCGTATACCGACAAGTAAAGAGATACTTTCAGGCTGCTCAGTGTCCGCCCAGACTTGTGAGAAAATACCCTACCCCGTGGCCCAACCCTTGTAGGTTTAGAGGTCTACCTCTCTAAAACTGTCCGAAATACTGGCTACATAGACCGCCGTATTTTTCACCAGTAACAATCTTTGCATGGGTCATATGTACGCTAATAATAGCTAAGCCAAACTCTATAAAAGCTGAAATCATACTTGGCACTACAGGCAGGGCTGTCCCATATAAATCGGTGTAAAAACGAACAGAATAGACCTAGAATA
>NZ_JALBWM010000125.1 GCF_023895975.1 Microbulbifer okhotskensis | reverse complement strand
TTAGACAAGATAATTACAGTCACGATTTAAGCTGATTTATATGGGACAGCCCTGGACCGGTTTGGTGGCTTGGATGGTCTTGAGTCCAGGCTCACCAGGCCAAAACCTGCGGAGCAAGTTAGGGATATAGCTGACAATCTATGGCTTTCTGTTGCTTCCAGAGCAGTTTTTCAGGCTGGATTCAGTTGGACAGTGGTGGGGAAGAAGTGGCCGGATATTGAGAAAATCTTTTATGGTTTTGATGTGTCATTTTGTCGTTGCTTACCTGAAGAGGTGCTGGATGACCTTATGCGCCAGGAGGGAATGATAAAGCACTGGACTAAAACACGATCGATTCAGAGAAATGCAGATTTTTTTTGGCGTCTGTCGAATGAATATGGGAGTTTAGGGGAGTATTTCGCAAGCTGGAATACTGCAAGATATGTAGAAAACCTTCAGTATTTACGTAAGGGTGGAGATAGGTTGGGAGGTAAGACGGCTCAAGTATTTTTACGCCGTCTGGGTGTGGATACCCTAATTTTTCCCAGCGATACGGTTCGCGCCCTTATTCGCGAGGGCGTTGTCGATAAGTCTCCGTCATCAAAGAAAGAGTGGGCTGCATTGCAGGGGGCTATCGAGATCTGGCAGTCCCAGTCTGGGCGTAGCCTAAATGAAATTAGTCAGGTTTTATCTTTTTCAGTCGGTTGATTGCTATTATCGGTGATAGGTAGGACTCTGTAGAGAGTCTTTACCTATGCATAGTTATCAACTAAACCGAAAACTGTAGATCTAATTGGTTTCGGATAGAGGCGTAACTTGAAATTCCACAGATAAAGAAGCTTCGTACTGAATTTCGTCGAAAGAAACCGGCGCTACTTCTGAGTAAGAATCTGAAAAACTCTTCTTGTAGCTATTTCCCCTTTTCCGAGCGGCGGTAATGATAACTTCTTCTATAGCTTCGGCTTCTTCTGTTCCACGGTATCCAACATTATGAGTGCGAATATCAATTGGGGTTAATTGGATTCCCAGAATCTTTTCATAATCCGCTTTTTGCGCCATAATTTTGGCTATGGCTTTGGATTGAACCTTCTTTGTATATTCAGGTTCTTCTGAATGTTGAAAAGAAGTGCTGACAATTTCTATTTCCTTATTTTGGTCAGTCAACTGGGCGATCGCCTGTAGCTGGCTTTCTCTGTCAATGGTTACTGCCACCCGGTTAATCACTTTATAGCTCGACGGATTCTTACCTAGCCAGCCGAATTGCGGAGAGGAGGAAAACTTTGAGTTTTTAATTCTGCTATTTTGAATGCCGGCTTTTACCAGGCTGCGGGTTAACTGCTCGCGCAGATTGCTATTGTTGGCAATAGCATTTGACAGCAGAGGATCCTCGGTAGTTACCATGACGTTGATGATCGCTTGGTCAGAGTAAGCGGTTTCTTTTGCATTGCCGTGGAGAGTGACCACTCGAGTTTGAGGGTGAATCAGGCCGCGCAGGTCTTGTGGGGTGCCGGTAATTTCAGGGGTGGCCTGAGAAAGGCCGGGAATAAGTAGGGAAACCATCAGGACCAGTCTTTTCATACTCTCACTTCCTTATTGAAAATAATACCTACCAGATAGCGGATTTGTGGGTTAGCTCAACGCTATGTAGCGGCGATAGGGTTGTTCACTATATCGTTTTTCCCAAGTCAGGGCGAATGGTGACGTTTTTTGTTAATGAGGAGTTGATTGTAGATATTACTGGCAAAAAGCGTCACCAAGAGGTAATCGTCGGCAAGGGTTTGTGATAAATGCTTTGCTGAAGAAAAGTTTATTGAATGTTTTGTTGGTGTATGGAGGCAGCCGCTTATCGGTACGGAGTAACCATTTATCGTCCCTCACGCCATAGTATACGCAGATCACAGACAATCGATTGCATAACTTTTAACTTCACACTCGTTCAAAGGTTGGTGGCACAAGCCGAACCTCTGGCAGCAATCAATAAAAAATATCTAAGCGATTACTAGTTGGGCAGAATTGATGGGTTTACTGATTAATAAGAAACTGTTGGCACTTTCACTGGCGGCGCTACTGGCCGCCTGCGGAGGTGGTGGAGGAAGCTCTTCCTCAGACTCGGACACATCTTCGACAGATAATGGAAGCGGCCAGGGAAGCAGCGGCGGCCAGGGCTCTTCTGATGACGATACGCCTATCTCGGATAATGTAGGTACAACGGTGACGGTGGGAGATGTCGAGGTCACTAATTTGGGTTTTGCATCGCTGACGGCTGTTGACCTGACTTTGCCCGAGGCTATGAATAATGCCCGGGAAGTCTATCAAATGGCTCATTACATTGCGCGAACTGATGGAGAGCAGGACCAAGAGGATATCGATATCCCGATTCGCAGTTATACCGCAACTTGTGCAACGGATACTGAAACGCCCAGGATGTTTGTCTCTACCAGTCTGTCTGAGGGATCAAGTGCGGCGGATACGACCTATGGATCGGTTTATGAGCTGCAGTATGATCCGAGTACTTCAAGTTTTGAACCAACAGGTAATGCGACTCTTTTACGACAGTGTTCTGAATCCCATGGAATCGCTGCCAGTGCCGATTGCTCTACGGTAGCGGTATTGTGTAATACGGACTATCAAGCCAGTGAGCGCTATGATGTCCAAGGTGATTTGGTTGAGCAATACGGATCAACCTGGATGAAAATGGAAGACAATATTGACACCATTGAATCACGAATTACCAATGAAATTGGTTTGCTGGTTGCCACCAATCATAGCAAGTATATCAACTTTTTTACGGGGCATGCGACGTTAACTTTTGATGATTTCCTGGCCGGTTTGGAGGCAACATTTCCGGATACTGATTTTGGTGATTCACCATCTTTCACCACCATAAAAGGCGCTGAAATGCAGGAGGAGATGGAATATATTATTTCCAATCTTTCCTCCGGCAATTATGATGACTTGCTGCAACATATTCGTGATGTAAGCTATAAATACAACGAGCAAATTTGGTTATTAGAGTGGGAAAATCAAACCCTGAGCGAAGTACCTGATGCTTATGTCGTCAATAAAATGCACGGTGGTACCCATCTGGGCGCTCAAGAGCTGAGCTATGTGGAAGAGGATAGTCAGGATCGCAGCAGCTATGGGTTTTCAGTCTCGGCGCGGGTATTCGATGGGTATGGAAATTCACACTATTCAGCTGGTCTGACGGTGATAGATCGGGATAACTGGTCTCTGGATATGAGCAGCTCAGATAATCGCGGCTGGTATTGGGCCTGTGGTGATGGCCACGTTGTGAATATCCGTTCTTTTTATAATCCGGATAGCGAGCTCTATGGTGCAATTTGCACCAGTGATTGGAATGACTGGATAGGTAGTACTCACGGGCAGCTGGGAACTATTGCTATTAAGATGGAAGCCTCCAGCTCCTCTACCGAGGGACGTTTTAATCACTTCGTTCCCTCAACTTCTGTAATGGTTTCCAATGGCGGTGGTCACACTGTGGTGCCGGTGGATGCGGATACCAACCTTTCATTGATTGTCGCGCCGAAATATATAGAAACTGCGGACATGGATCGATTTTTACAGGATGAAGTGGGTGTAGATTCCTCCGGCTCGGGCCCTTTTGATGAGGATTGTGCGGATTACGACAGCACAAACTGCTTTCTTTCTTATATGAGTTATAACTACTGGGAAGACGATGATAGCTTTCCAACGATTAGCCGACAGGGACTCTATTCTGGTGATGCTTTGGAACCCAACTCCTTAACCCGTATTGGGATCGCAAAAGTCAGTGCCAGTGGGAGTATGGAAGGACAGGGCTTTAACTGGGTGGTTGAAGATAATGATTGCCAGATTAGTGACCCACAGCTTGTCGATTTAAAGAATGGGCGCTATCTATTGGGTTACGCAAAATTCCAGTGTATCTCTGACAATCTATCTTTCGATCGTATTTATGCTAACCGCGGATCAAAGCGTTTGTTGGTGCCGAAAGCTTTTTATATCATGGAAATTGATGCAGATATGAATGTCCTCGAAGGGCCAATAGAGCTTCCCAATTATGGTTGGGGTGGACTGGATGAGCCCATGTACATGGGAGATGGTAAGGTTGCCTGGACCTATATCAAAAACCCCACTTATGACAGTTATGGCGGCGGCCAACAAAATGTCTGGCAGGCGATGATTTATCATTCTAATAGTGCGAATTAATCCTTTCTTGATTTAGTGACCGGCAATATTTATTGCCAGAGGTTGTTAGGGTGGGGGGATGTCCCCCACCCTTGCTGGCCGGATTATTTTCGATTTAGATTTGATCACAAGAAATAAAGTACCATTGAGCAGAGGGTGTCTTAGTTGGGTTTATTTCTTGGCAATTACAAAAACGGATTCTTTCCCAGGTTGCCATTCCTGATCAATGCTAAATCCCGTATCGGTTAACCTGCTCAGTAACTCCTGTTTACCAAAACGATGAACAAAGGGGGCTAACCCCAAAAATTGCATAACGGGAATTAAAAAACGCCAATTGATATTGTCAACCAGTACTGTGCTGGAAACAAAGATACCGTCTGGTTTTAGCAAATTGTAGACTCTGGAAATTGCGGCATCCATATCTTCTAACAGGTGCAATATGTTGAGTCCCAAGATGGCATCAAAGCTGCTTGGTTCAAATTCCAGTTTGTCTAGAGTTCCCTGCTGGAAAGTGATATTTTTAATAGATTCTTTTTTTGCCTTTTGCTCGGCGATATCCAGCATTTTACTTGATATGTCAGTGGCGATAATTTTTTTGACGAAGGGGGCATGGGTGATTGCTGTGCTGCCCGTACCACATCCGAATTCCAGTACAGACCAGTCCGGCTGGAAATACTCTTGTGTAATGGTCAGTTTCTTTTGATATGAGTCTATGTCTTTGATTGGGTTTTTTGCATACCGAGCTGCCGTATCATCCCAAAACGCTTGTGAATCTTTCATTTTCGTCTCTCTACTTTCGGTAAATTGAAAAGCTTTATTTATAGAGGTGGCCATATTATCGCCTATCCGAATAGTGGATACATAACGATGCTGGCTAAATACCTGTTGTTGCATAGATGTTTGTGTGTGTCATCTTTTGCTTTTGAGAAGAGCCCTAGATAAAACACTGTTATGTCCCTCTATAAGTATCTGGTAGCTGGCGGTACTCTGAATTGTTGATACTGCCGTCAGAAGAAAAGTAGCGAATAAACGCATTCCGGTAGCAATGCACATTTATAGCCGGTTAGCTGGTCTTATATAAGACATTTTTTAGTCTTGGCGTCAAAATGCTGCACAAGAGTTGCTATGCCTCGGATTGGTCATAAAGACTCTGGTAATAATGGTATGGTTGCTAGCTAATAAGAAGTGATGTGAGAAAGGCGCGTCCTGCCAGCGAAGTATTGGCATTCAGTCTCACTTGAAGCTGTCATCGAACATAGATGCGATTAACTGTATGTTGGCACTTACTTACATTGGTGGTTTGATGGGGCTTTTAGTAATCCCTCTTATATATGTCTATTTAGATTTCCTCGCGTGATGTCAGGTTTGTAACCCAAAGCCTCTGTCGGGATAAGTTACTGGTGCAGCTGTCTATTAAGGTTTGGTCTTAGGTCGTAAATATGCCTGTTCATGCCCAGCACATTTTGACTGGCCAGTCTGGCAGCTTGTCGCACTGATGACCTGTGTGGCGCTATTAGTCCTATTCTTGGCAGTCGGTAACCGGATACCTTTCGCAAGCCATAAAAACAGTCTCGGCAATATTAAAAAACAATTTGTAAAAATTGAGAACCAAGCCCGAGAAAAATAAAAGGACATCACAATGATACTATATAAGCGATTGGGTGCGAGTCTCTCCCTTCTATTGGCCGGGCTCTTGGGCTCTGCCTCTGCCAGTGCGGATAATTGCTATATCCTGGTTCACGGTCATGGTACCGAGGGGCATATCAAGCAGCGCACCAACTCTCAGGGTAACCTTGAGCAGCCGGCTTTGGACTACTGGAGTGAGGCTCACTTTGATCAGTACTCCGGCAGTGACTTTATTGAGCAGCTGCGTGTAAATGGTGGTAACTATGGCGTAGTGGGGTACGACTCTACTGATGAAGGTGAAATGCCCTATTGGCATGATGGAACTGCCGGCGAAATTTCTCGGCAGATCACCGCTATTCGCAGCGGTGAGGGCGATGGCTATGAGCACGATAACCAATGTGCCGCTGACGATACCTTCTGGGTAATTGCGCACAGCCAGGGCGCTACACAGATGATGTATATCGCTGGCAACGCCGTACCTGGTTCCCCTTATTATAACCGTGCCTATAACCAGTTTGATTCCAACACCGTGACAGAAAGCTCTAAGGTTTGTTCTGGCTCCTGGTTTTGGAAGAGCTGCAAAACAAAAACCGAAACGGTAAATGTTGCCGGTTTGGATGAAAATCATGCGGTTGAGGTGGATTTTGAATCCGCCATCAGTGGTGTTGCCGCGATCTTTACCACCGGTGGGGCAATCACTGGCACAGAGGGAGTTGATCGCCTGTGTAATGGCAGCTGGGTTGAAGATCTGATCAATGACTGGTTTATTGGCCGTGAGTGTGCAGCGGTACGTTACCTGCAAACTAATGATGTCTACGCGGTACGTAACTATGTAGGTACCAACCTGGCTGCACCGGTTTATACCATTGGTGGCTACGCCGGCTTCCCGGGTATTGAAAGTGCTAGCTCCCTTCTGCTGGGTGGTGAGGATGATGGTTATATCAACCTGGCTTCCCAGATGAACTGCTCTGGTTCTGCCAAGCGCAATCTGTGGTCTAACTTAAAGGAATACAAGACGTTCCTGGGTGTTGCTTACGGAAGCGCTATCTTCTCCTGTGACAACGATAGTAAGGGTACGGCGCGTTCCTATAATCTGGCTAGCATATATACCGATCACGATGCCGAGCGCAATGGTGGTATTTTAGCTCCCGATTACACTAATATTCCCGATGGCCTGAATTGTGGTGCTGGTAAAAACAGTGCTGGCCGGATTGCTGCTTGTACTGAATAAGCCGGTAGGTACGTAGAGTTTTGCAAAAGCCCGCTCGTTTTGAGCGGGCTTTTTTTATGGTTGGCGTAGAAACTGTTAGATTAATGCCTTAATGATCATCCGCTGATACCGCATTTTGTTCGGCTTCTCTGCGGGATAGGCTGATTTCCTGTTTAAATATCTCATTAATGCCAAAACGGTAACTGTCGGTGCTGTTTGCGGCATGAGTGCCTGCCGATATTGTTTTAAAGGCAATACGCCAGGGGTTATTTTTCTGTGATATCCAGTGGTCGTGCCATGTGAGCGCATCTTTACGAAGAGAGGGAATATCTTTAGAACCGCTGGTAACTGCCAATATCAGATCACTTCTAGTGGCGGGAGCAGGTGTGCCTTTGAAAAACTTCCTTTGTGGAAGGAAGGTGGGGTTACTGGCAATTAAGCCTTTAAATAGATCGGGTTTAGTAAAAGCACTGTAAAGCACAAAGTGGCCGCCTCGGCTTTGACCAAAAAGAATTCTCTGCTGTGGGTCCGCAGGATAGCGGCTTTCAATGACCGGTAGCAGTTCCTGTTCCAAAAAGCTGAGAAACTGTGCTGCACCACCCCTCTCTGGGTTACCGTTACTGTCGGGTAGGGAAAAATCGTAACTACGGCGATTGGTGTCGGGCTTAAATGAACCGTAGGCGATACCTACGATAATCGCCTCGGGTGCGTAATCGTCATAGTGCATAAATAGGTGGTTGGTTGCCAGAATCGGGAACAGGGAATCCCCATCAAGGAGGTAGATTACTGGGTAGAGCTGCTTTCCGTTCGGATCATAGTCTTCAGGAAGACGAGTATAAATATGATAAGGCCGCTCAATAATCACTGAATCCAGCCTAAAGTAGTCACCCTTTAGTGCTGGCAGAAATTCCAACGGATGGGATTGGTGGCCAGAAAATTTAGTGCTTACGGGGCTGTCCGGACAACCACTCAGCAATCCAGTTGCCAGCAGCGTTGATAGAAAGCGAATAAGGGGGTTTTTCATCGGGTCTCCTATACTAACGGGGGTAGATTCATTGGCTGACTGTATCTCTACCTATATTCTCAAGTGGGGTGGTGATGGGCAATACGAAACTGGCTGCGGGAATTGATTTCCCAATAATCGAAGTGTCAAGGCTGGGTGGAGGAAGGCTGGTTCTGGGAAAGCCTGAAGGGAGCTTTCCCTGGCAGATGGTGGTGGTCTATCGAGGTAAGCACTGCCCCCTCTGTACCAAATACTTACGTGCACTGAGTTTACTGCTACCCCGCTACCATGCCGAGGGTGTCGATGTGGTTGCAGTCTCTGCGGATACTGCCGAGAAAGCGGCGTTGCAAATGGAGAAGATTAAACCAGGATTCACGATCGGTTACGATTTATCGATACCGCAGATGCAGCAATTAGGGCTCTATATTTCAAAACCCCGCTCTCCGGAAGAAACTGATCGACCTTTTGCTGAGCCAGGTATTTTTGTGATCAATGAATCTGGCAGGTTACAAGTAGTCGATATTTCCAGTGCGCCTTTTGCACGACCAGATTTACAGACTTTGTTGGTGGGTATCGAATTTATTCGGAACCCTGACAACCGCTATCCTATCCGGGGGACCTACTAGGGGACTATTTTGTGGATGTTTTTCTGGTTAAAGGGTGGACAGATAGCGAGAGATTTTCTTTTAAATGTTTTCGATAAGATTGATTGGGGAAAATAGAAAAACAGGCATTGCGCCTGTCTTCTAAAGCTCTCTACTTGTGAGAAAACTGTCTTCTGTCGAATAAGCCGTTGTGGTGGTAGTTATGTTGTGAATTGGCGAATTCAAAAGTTATCCAGTTCTTCGCGCAGGTCACTTTCCAATTCCTCTGTGCCGGTAATCCACACACTTTTATCGGGTGCAGGAAATATACCGACTTCAATGCCGTCATTTTTCAGCCCGGGAAGCCACTTCTTTAAGAATTGGGGCAAGGGAATGCTTTTTGGTGTGAGTCCAGCTTCATTCTCAGCATAGGCTTTGGAAAATTCTGCGCTGGGCCATACCGGCAAATATTCGAAACCGCCGTCTTCATCGGTATGAATTTTCAGGAAGCAGTTTTGGTCATCAATCAATATCCAGATTTCCCTTTCTTCTCCAGTCATACTCAAGAAGTATTCGTAGCGGTCTTCACAGCTCAGGCTAATAATTTCTTTTAAATCAGGGGTGTTCATAGATAAATTCACATTCGCGGGTTTAAGGCAGGTGGATATTTGAAGGCCTGCTCAAGTAGGGCGATGTCGCTGTTACATCAGTCAACGCAGGGCATTATGCGTCAATGCCAGATGTTGTCCAAATAGTTTGAAGTTTGGCTGGCGTCAATGGTTTGAGGGCGGGGATGCTATAGAACTTAAATCTATGATGGGTAGGGGGAGTAAACCGAGGTGCTCTAAATAAAAAAAACGGGCACTAAGCCCGTTTTCAAAACTTCTCTTCCTGTGAGCGACTACTTTTTCCTTTTTAGTAATTCGCTAACCAGACGGCGCTGTGAATAACGTCATTCAGTGACTTTGAAATTACTGTAAAATCAATTAGTTACGTGTCTATCACACCATCAAGTGACTCTTAGATTGATAGCATCTGGCGACTCTGGTGTAGGAAAAGGACACTATCTGATTACTCAACCTGTATTGAAGCTCATCCATACGGAGTGGGGACGGCTTCTCATCTCGGTTGGCCACAGGAAGAGTTCATAAAACGGCAATTTCCTACATCTACTCCGATAGGTATGAAGCTGTAGCTAAGAAGGGGTAATACTCTCAATCAGAAGAGCAAGGTTTATAAGGTCGGTTGAGCGTATGTGACCAATTGGTCAGAAGGGGTCTCTTATATTCGTTCACTGTAAGCCTCACGTAGCCCATGGCGTTAGTATAGACAAAGATGCTTTGAAACCCTTGCAATCATCTTCTTCTATTCGGTTTATAGGCTCCATTAATTGCAGCTAAGGCACGCTGAGCTATGGTCAGCTAGTGCTGAGGGAGTTTGTGTAAGTCAGACGAACACGCTAACCATTAAAATCGAACTCTATCGCTCAATGCTAGCACTGAGCTTGGCTCACTAAATATTGATGATCTACCCCCTCGTCTTGTAGAACTGTTTAATGTTGTTACTGTGTTTTTGGCAATGTCTTAAAGGTTTCAAATCTGAGTGGCCGAGGCTGTTGTGAAGATCTGATAGAGGCTGCAGAAGGTGGTATCTTGGTCACAGTGGTGCCCAAAGTTGCTTAAATATAATTGAGATGTTTTATGTGTAGTAGTTCAGACATGATCTGGCAGAGCACCTCCTGAAAAATCGGTAACTGCCAGATCATGTCTGAACTACTACAAATTAACCTTCCCTCAGGAAAATTCGAGGGTGTAAATAATTCTGTGTAACCGCTCTTGCTAGTGGATTATTGGTAGTCG
>NZ_JALBWM010000124.1 GCF_023895975.1 Microbulbifer okhotskensis | reverse complement strand
TATCTGGCCGTGGTTCCTACCTATTTCGCCCCCTAAAACTGTCCGAAGTATTGCTAAGTTGATTCTGTAATGACTGTCAGGATAATAGCGTCAGGGAACCTCTACCCTCCCCCCTGAAAGCCCCATAGAACGCGCCTTGAAAGCACAGCTGCTGCGTTGCAGCCCTCAAGGCCTACAAAGATATTACGGGATTGTTCAGAGGCTACTTAACGATGAATGCTGCATAAATATCAGGTATAAGAGCGAGCAATGAACGGGAGAAAGGACCTTAAATCTCAACCTAAAACGGGGCGATATTTCCCAATTTTCTTTGGTGATGCCGTTCGACTTCTAAAGGAATCAGATCTAACCCAATCTGATGGTAGTCGACTAGCCATAAGAATGGAGAATATAGAAGAAGAATTTGACAAGGGTCACCGTCTAGTCGACATTAGACTTGGAGAAAATGTGGCGATATATTCTCTCCCTGAAGAAATTACAGGAAAAACAGCCAAAAATGCTGTCACTAAAGCACTGAATGAACTGAATGAACTGACCAAGACTCAAAAAATAATCACTAATTCTGATGGTAGTAAATATTCGCACTTTTGTGCCTACCTAAACCCAGCATTTAAAATTGTCATCACCCGCAAAGACATATCAACACAACAAGGAAAATATCAAGGAAACTCAAAATTTTCAAATGCATTTAAATCTAAAAAAACCACTTGCATTGAAACGACCCTCAGCACGACGGGATTGGAGCCCTGACTTAATTGTAGAAAGCCGCTGGTGTAGAGTTCGCCCCAGGAATTCATCAAGCCAACACACCACTATTGATAATATTTATGTTCAATGGAAACTATATGAATCTTACTGAAAGCTTGGAATTGATAAATAGCTTTTTCAATGAAACTATTGAATTTGGGAAGGAGGAGGACTCTTCAACATCCTCCTCCCTTGAACAAGAAAAAGGCATCACCCTTCCCCCGGAGCTCAAGAATTACATTGATAAATTTGCCCCTGCATCAAATTTCTATTTTACCTGCATAGGCAACTCACTGGGAGTTTATGCTAAACAGCGACTCTCTTGGTTGATGGACGGCTATAATTATAACTCCGCCTCTAAGGAACCGATTAAAGGCTGGCGTGAATCCTGGTTTATATTTTCAGACGAGGGTGCCGACCCGATTATTGTTAAGCTCAACGAGCAAGAAAAGCATTCTAAGGTGTACAAAGCAATGCATGGAGCCGGCAAATGGGAATTCCGCCCAATTGCGGATTCTATTGGCCAGTTTCTTGTTTGCGCCGCAGCGACACATCATGCCTTGTGTGGCTTTAACCTTGAGGATTCAATTATTGATGACAGAAATGGTTTTAATCTGGCAGAAGAACCTGCAAGCTGGCTCTTTCCATTTATCCACAAGCATGCCTCAAAATACTATGAAGAGTGGGTTTCCGTTTTTGAAAATAGCAATATATTCCCTGGTGATTAGTAGTTAGTGGCGACGGAGCGGGCAAGACTCGCTCAGTATTTTTCTCTAATACAACTCTTCAAACTTGTGCCCAGCCCCAGACAACAAAGAAGATCGCGACTATCTTTCAGTTCTAGACCATCAAAATACGCCGCTACTTTCGACATTGAGCATCTATGAATAACCAGCACGACATCAGTATTGGAAGCGATCAATGGATCATCGTTCCAGACCCCAAAAGCACCAAAGACGACGCAACGGAAATTGATCCATATATGCAAATGCTACTCCCCACCAGGAAGGCGCTGGAAACCCAATGCTTTTCCACCTGTTGCGGAATCGATGCTTACGACTTATGGGAGGAGGATACAATAAAAAACACCAAAAAATTTAACCACAGGGAGCTAATTGACTGCATTGTGAGACCTAAAGCTAAAATTATGAATCTGGAAAATGAAGTCTTGGTTAGCTCTACACTCAACAACTTTTTTACGCGCGCTGTATTTTTACAGCTATTAGAGCATCTTCTAAAAACCTATAACAACGTCCAGCGAAACTCACTCTCCGAGAACTGAACCTCCGCTCTATATCCACAACCCTCAACCCCGCCGCCTTAATCAATCAACCTGGTACAACCGCCTCTATCAACCCTTGCTGCTATACCGTTTTTTAACCGATTGAGAAGTCTATCTCGGAAATTTCTCCTGCGACAATAAGAAATCTTTGTTACCCCTAGCGGATTAACGTCAGCCCCGAAAAACCTCAGACTGTCCAACCGCCCTTATCGTATATTAAGGTTGTATTTCTCTCCGCCAGACTGAGACAGAAAGAAATTTACAGACACCCAACTCACAGGAAAGAAATGAGGGATTGGATACCACCATAAATCAACCCATCCCAGATGGTGAAGCAGCAGTCCTAAAAGTTTTATATCAATATCATCTTTCGTATATAATCACGCCGAACTGGCTGAATCAGAATTTTTCTATACCCAACATCATCTAAATAGGATATGTATGTACACGGATGAAGATTTAAATTTTGCAGTGAAGAATGGAATCTTCACTGCCGAGTCTGTCACTGAGTTTCGATCAAAGCTCTCATCTTTAAGAAACTCACCTGCTGCCGACGAGGAAAACTTTAGACTAATTGGTGGTTTCAATGATATTTTCATTGTTTTCGCATGCTCATTAGTTCTTTTTTCCTCTTTATGGGTACTTAAAGCCATTACCAGCGAGAACAGCATAGGCTTAGCCGTATTTGCTGGCCTGTCATGGTGTTTGGCTGAGTTTTTTGTTCTTAAACGAAGAATGGCTCTTCCCGCCATCATGCTGCTGCTCGCATTTGTCGGTGGCACTTTTGCATTTACAGCTTCAGCTCTCCCATCCGAAATTTCACTTGTTGCTGCGGCTGCCGCAGCCGTTTTGGCAGCCGGTCTTCACTGGTTACGCTTCAGAGTCCCTATCACTATTGCAGTAGGTACGGCAGCAGTAACCGGCTTTATAGTTTCATTAACTTTAAGCATCTTTCCCGAAACTAAAAACTGGTTATTACCAATAGTATTTCTATGTGGAATATTAACATTTATTTTTGCAATGTACTGGGACGCCTCTGACACAAGTAGAATAACGCGTAGATCAGATACAGCTTTTTGGTTGCATCTGCTCTCTGCACCTTTGATTATTCACCCCATTTTCACATATCTGGGCGTGCTTGACGGCAATGAGAGCTTCGTTAGCATGGCCGTTGTTTTAGCCCTGTATCTATTAATAACTGCACTCTCCATTACTATCGATAGACGTGCGCTGATGGTTTCCTCTTTAGTGTATGTACTTTATGCACTTTCAAGCCTTATCAAAACCTACGGCGGTATAGGCTACAGTTTTGCACTAACAGGGGTATTTATGGGGGCAGCACTGCTATTACTATCCGCCTACTGGCACCGTGTTAGAAGAAATTTGATTCGTAAATTACCTTACAAAGCTAAAAAATATATTCCAGAAGGAGCAGTAGCCTAGCCACAGCAGAAAGCTGGAGCACAAGCAGTTAGCGGGCTCATCCGGTTTTTAGCTGGGCTCTACGGCCCAGTTAGCTCTGGGCGAGCCTGCTCCAAAAGCTAAACTATCAAGTACTGATATAAGAGATTAGGTCCGACACAACAAACTGAATCATAGCTACTTGCGAAAATAGCAAATACCATAGCAAACCTATGGAAAAATCAGGCGTAGATATCGAAACTCATCATTAGGTTTTCCGATAACTACGGAGGGAGGTGAGGGCTAAATTATTACAGCTTGAGCCCGCCCTTTGCGGCTACTAGCTTTCTAGCAGGGGTTAACAAATACCCACTTAATCACTTTGCGGCCGACTTGCAACGTAATCCGAAAAATCTCCATGGCAAGAACCTGCCAACTTCGCCGGAATTATTTATATCATTGATGATAAAGACCTCTAAACTCGGATCACCTGCATCTTCAATAAAGCTCCGCAGCCGCAGTTATCACCTCTCAATACTCCGGACAGCTTTAGCCCAGTAATTTTGGGGGCTGCAGCTCAAGAAGGTAGCTATTGGCAACTCAAGGCTACCTTAGACTTGCGATAAAATAGCCCTTCGAGGCTCAAGCCTTATAGATTCAGGGGCCCTAGCCCTCTAAAACTGTCCGAAGTATTGACCTTTATAATAAGCACAAAAGCCAGCACCTTTATTCCGTAGCCGCCCCACCAAATAGGACAAGATAAACGCAAATACGGAAAAATCTGCAAAAGCCTGCCCTGCATCACATTTTTTACACATAAAGCGTGCTAAATTCATCCCATTCAAGTCGAGGTCAGCTTGATTAATTGCCAAACCGCAACCCGGTAGCAAACTCGCTGTAAGGTAGTAACATTCCAATCCATATTGATATGTGCCCACCAAGGCTCACCACCCACGAGCAGCAGCAATTAGCAGTATGCCCTCCACATTCAGAAGTAAATATTTACTTACAAACTTTACCCTAAGTAAGTAATCGATATGCGGCGATTTTATGCACAGCCGTAGTGTCCACTCGTCGTTTAGGGTTGATTAGCAAGGCCATTGCCCATGACACGAAGAATCGGCTGGGGGGAGCGCCGCGAAAGATGATGCGAAGAGCTTTGAAAAAAGGAACTGTCAAGTGTTGGGCGCAAAAAATCGATCACAGATATATGTACACACGGAATGGAAAGACGCAAAGGCATTCTGGGGCTGCAACCAAGCACCCAGGCCCCTACGCCGGATCAACGGTATTGAAACAAGTTGCGCAATAGTGAAGAGATTTTTGCAGAAAATCGAATGTGCATGTAGCTTCCACCCGGAGAAACCATGCCATCTGTGAATTTTTGACTAAACATATAACCTGACACACCGATATCGCTTCAATTTTGGGTATGGGTGTAACAAACTCAACAGCTGACTTTTTCCACAACGAAGAGATTTATTTCGATGAGCACTGACAAAAGCAATGACGCCACACCATTTCTAGCAGGTATGAGCTCTGTAGAACAGCAATCATCCCTCTCGACTTCAGGTTCTAAATCAGTGCTGGGTGAGGGAATTAATTTCCGCGGCGAACTGATTGGTACCGAAGACCTTCATGTGGAAGGCACTGTTGATGGCACTGTTATTATGGTTGGCCACAACCTTTCTGTCGGTACCGGCGGCGCAGTGACAGCGAATATTCATGCGAAAAATATTGTCGTGGAAGGAACCCTGGATGGCGACGCACTTGCCGATGAGCTGATTGAAATTCGCAACACTGCACAAGTTAACGGAAACCTGATTGCGCCAAGAATCAAACTGGATGACGGCGGTAAATTCCGTGGCTCAATGGATATGATAGACACCGATTCAGAGATGAAGGAACGCCACAAGGAATTCTCTGATCGTCTGGTTCATCCGGATCTACCTGCTACTGAAGAGAAACCCGCAAATCGTTCCCAGCGCAATCCCTCTTACACCTCCAGCGGCTCTACTGCAAGCGATTCATCCCGCCTGTCCGACACCAGCGATTATCTGTTCGGTGCCAAAGAGACAGAAGAGGAAGCTGAGGAAAACTAAGTTAACGCTTCGGGAGATCCTCAATATGGACCCCGGCTATTGCCGGGGTTTTAGCTTTTGGTGTGGGAAATATGTTGCAGCATCATTCATTTGGTATTGCCGCCTTGGCAGATGAAGTCGTTCAACCAGGCAGTAAAGTTTTAGATTTAGGCTGCCTTTCATTCGGCACCACTCAAACTTTCCTGGAACTATCCTGCCAGACATTTATTGAAGATCTACGTAGCCTCTTAATTGAAATCTACGATTTTGATGTACAAACCAGAGCTGCGCGCTTATCTGAACACCTGATCAAAAAACCATCGCGGATAAAAATAGATGTTGTGCTCTGCTGGGATCTGTTTAATTTTATGGAGCCAGAGCTTATCACGTATTTAATTGAGGAAATTCGCCCTCACTTAAAGCCCGGCGCCATTTTCCATACAATGCTGTACACTGGCACAATGCCTAAAGCACCCGCCGACTTTAAGCGCCTATCCGGCTTCACCTTTAATACCACACCACTAACATTACAGAAACCCATACCCACTTATAGGTATTCTTCACTCAACCTGATGAAGACAATGGGCAATTTCTCGCTGCGCTCTTCCCTCTTACACCGGAAAGGCATGCGTAAAGATCTGATCGAATTAATGTTCGAGTACGGCAATGTAAAGTCCCCAAATGCGGTAAGAGCCGGGGGCTCCTCAGGGGCGATTTCCGCATTCAGCCGAGCCCGCCTGACAAGCTTACCCCTGACTGCGTTCAATACCGCCCTATCTCACACAACCCGCTCTCCAGTGAGCAAGGTTCTGGAGATTGGAAAGAAGGCCGGCAGGAATATGCAGCACCTGCAACGTGAGGCGGGCGAGCTGTTTATCTCAGATCTTTATTCAGCAATACTCTGGCAATGCAGTCGCAAGGTGCCGTTTGACGCCGCGGTGCAAGCTGCTCTACGGCAGGCTACCCTCCCCACCAACCTGAATTGCATCCTGCTTTGGGACCTGCTCAATTTCTTTTCAACTGAGCAGATACAAACTATCACCAGCGAATTGTATCAATACCTCGCCAATGACGGCGTGATGCACTTTCTACTCTTCAAGCAACAGAAGCTTCCGAATAACTGCGGTGTATTTGAGGTTCAGCAATCCGGTCTTGTTGGAGCCTATATTCACCCAACCGGGAATGAGCAGACAAAGTTCCGTACAATTACTGATGTAGTAAAGTCCCTACCACAAATGAAAGTACTTAGTCAGGGCGCCGGGCGGGTACCCAACGGCCCCTTTTATCACGAAATAACAATGCAAAAAGTTGTAAAGGATCAATAATGACTCAGTTTTTCTCCCACTGGTTAACTAAGTTATCTCCGGAGCAGGTGACCGATACCTTCCTTGTAGTGATGCTTACCCTTAGCGCCATCGCTTTGATCCTCTACCCTTTAGGCAAATTTCCGCGCTTCGTAAGGGAGGCACCATCACTGCTGACTGCTCTGGGCATACTAGGCACCTTTATCGGTATTATTATTGGTATCTACGGCTTTGATCTGGCGGATATTGACACCTCTATTTCAGAGCTTATGCAAGGACTCGAAACCGCCTTTATGACCAGTATTCTGGGTTTATTCCTTTCCCTGATACTGCGTACTATATTTCAATTATTCACCAGAGATCAGCCAAGCAAGGCAACCTCGGATGATATTTTGTTGGCACTTAATGGCCAGAGAGAAGACCAGGCCAAGTTTCAGCAGCGCATCAGCAAGGAAGTGCTTCAGTCACTCACCTTGGTCGTAGAAAAGTTCAATGACGGCTTGAACGTACAAATGGGCGAAAATTTACAGCATTTCACCCAACAACTTGAAGCAGTATCCCCTGCCCTGCAAGCTTTAATAGGACAGCACGAGCAGCATGCCGAGCTAGCAACAATCTACCGCGAACAAACCACCTCCCTGCTCATCGAAATTAACAGTGCCCAAGAAAACCTTTTGCAGCTGCACCAGCGCATTACCGAACTGCCGGAAATATTCAATGTTATTCCCTCCCTGGTCGAGCAGCAGCGCAATCATTCTGAACAAATTTCGGCCATGCTCAATGAACAACAAGCGTCTATTGAGGTTCTACAAAAATCGATTCCTGATATAGCGCCAAAGTTCGAATCCCTTACCCAGGGAATTGATCAGGCAAATCAACAACTGAGTACCCAAGTTCAAGACTTGATTTCCCTGAGTAAAACCCAGAGTGATGTCTTTGACCAAAGAACTAGTAAAGTGGTTGCTCTCGCCGATGTTCTAACCAGTATCGACCCCAACCACTTTTCCAGCATTATCCATGAAACCGCAAGCAACCATCGTGAATCAATGTCAGAGCTTGCGCAGCTTATTGCCAAGACTCACCAACAGATGATCACCGAGCTATCGCAGGTTATCACCCGAGATTTAACCAATGCCGATGTCAGTATCAAGCGTCAGTATGAACTGCTGGACCAGCGCTTACATAACGAAGTGGAGAGTGTTATGGCAGCAATGGGCGATGCACTCGGTTCGCTGGGTGGTGAATTCTCACGGGATTTTCGCCAGCTAATTCATCAAATGAAGCGAATCGACACTCAGGTCCAGCAGGTCACTGGAGAGGAGCATGTTTGATAGCGCACATTCGAGCAGTGAGACCGGTGATAGCCAGTGGATCAGCCTATCTGACATGATGGCTGGACTGATGATGGTGTTTCTTTGTATCGCCGTCTTTGTGATGCGCTCTCTGATTGACGAACGGGCCAAAATTCGGGAACTGGCAGAATCTTATCGGGATACTCAGCTGGCGATCTATCAAACTCTGCAGCAGGAGTTCTCTCGCGACCTGGATCGCTGGGGTGCATCACTGGATAAACAGACCCTCGCCATTTCCTTTAACAATAGTGATGCACTCTTCAAGACTGGTGATTTTACCCTGAGCGATAATGCACAGGAGATTATGTCTTCATTTGTACCCCGGTACATTGCCGCGCTGACTCCCTATATGGATTCTATCGCCGCAATCCAAATAGAAGGGCACACCAGTTCTGAATGGGGTGAGCAATCTGCACCAGAGGAAGGGTACTTTCACAACTTGCGCCTCTCTCAGCAGCGTTCACGCGCAGTCATGCAATATGCGCACTCACTGCTTGGACCGGCACAAGCAGTATTGGTGCGCGCAAAGGTCGCAGCCGTAGGCTATTCTTCGGCGCGTCCCATACTTAATACCAGCGGTATAGAAGATGCAGATCGCTCGCGGCGGGTTGCCTTCAGGGTAGTCAGGGATTCTGAAAGCCATATCCTGCAAATTCTTGAGGAAGCTTTGTGAAGCTAATTAACTTTCAGCTTATACATAATCGCGAGTCCCAAGTGTCACCGCCCGAATTACAGCCCATGCAATCGGCTCCTCGCGGATATCAAAGTAGCAGCCGAAGCGCCGCGGCTATCGAGCGCAGGGCGCAGAGACATGCTGCGAGCAAGGCAAACCGAAATAGCTTGGCCGGCGCCATTCGCATGGGCATCCAGCTCGACTTTTCAGATCTTGACAGCCTAGCCTGCGCCTGGCGTTACCGGGGTATTCCCGTTTTTCTGTTTGGTTTTGTGCAGAGCCCATCTACGCAAGCAGACGTTTTTGGGCAAATTCATATTTCTCCCAAGTGCCCTTCTGTAGCCAACTACCAAGGATCTGTTTGGGCCAGTAGTGACTATAGCGCAGCACTGTCAGCCTTTCCGCAAGACAAACTCAGGCCCTGCCCTCACTGCCTGCGCCACCTCTATAGCCTGAATATCCCCGACCTGGTGCGCAAAGATCGATTTGGAACAGTTATCGATATTGACTGGTTAAACTATGCTCGATATTTTGCCAACACGATTTTTGATAAGTCCCCCGTCCTTTGGCTAAATGGTGAACGCCCCCAGAAGGTGAGCTCTGTTTTCGCTGTCGATAGCTCAAAATATACCTGCTCTATTTGTCAGTGTCAGATAAAAGCCAGCCGCTGGGCACTGAATCCGGAACTGGCGCAACGCAGCGGGCTACCGCAAAAAATTTGCCTGTTATGCGCCGAGCGACGTGCGCGCGCAGTAATATTGGCAACGCCACAAGCAGCCTTGCGCGCAGCGACTCTACGCTACGAATCTCTGACAAAACAATTAGGCAGCGAGCCCCAGGCATCCTGGATGATTGCTGAACAGGTATTACCCGCTTCTTGGCTGCCACTGGTACAACGGCTAAAAACCCTATTGGGCCCACCCAAAGTTTTCCAGGTAATAGCCCCCAGAGTACTGGCCATATTGTGCTGGCCCAGCATGGGCCGTGCAATTATTGCCGACAACACAAAAGAATCAAAAATCCCTGAAAACTACTCAATATGGCGCAAAGATCAAATCGAACGGGAGTTGGGCTTGGGATAAGCAAGAGTGCCTCGGAGCCAGGGCTATCCCATATAAATCAGCCTAAATGGTGGCTAAGTTTACCTCATTCTAGACAACCTTAGAGCTCATCATGCTCGAGTGGTGAAAGCTAATCCGTCAGAACACCAGGATGAGATTGAAGTTTTTTTGCCATCGCATTCACCTGAACTGAATCCAGATGAATATTTAAACTGCGGTCATAAAAGGGATGCTTATGGTGGAATTCCAGCACGCCCCAAAGAGAAGCTGGAAAATAAAGTACTTTCTCACACGAGAATGCTACAGAAGAAGCCCGCACGCGAGCCTCCTACTTTCAGCATGAATCAATTAAATATGCAGCAAAAATGAACTATTAATTCGCCGGACTAATAACAATCAAACCTCCCAAGGGCTTTCGATTACTTACCCTCCAGGTTGAGAAGCTTTGCAGGCGAATCCCCTGCCAATAATTTTTTAAGTGCTACTATATCATGGTGAGTTATTGTCAATTCTGGTGTTCAACAGGCCTGATCAAGCAGCGCTCTGGTCG
>NZ_JALBWM010000123.1 GCF_023895975.1 Microbulbifer okhotskensis | reverse complement strand
TTTTAAAAGAATTGATTGTTATGGGTTTTACGGGAAGGCCAACAAGTTATCTGGAGACCGTTTTACAAAATAGCGGTTTCTTTCCTGATATATCCCTAGGGGATTATCAGCGCATGTACGGTGTTCCGGCGGACTTTATGCAGGAAAAGGTTGAACACCTGCTACGCCTGGCAATGTTAGATGTGAACGACAATCTGCAAGAGCAGCAAACCACCTGGCAAGAGGAAGGCTATTCAACTCTCGCAGAAGTGCCAGCGGAATTGATCGGAGACAAGAGCCGATTATTGGTGCAGTACCAGCGCGCGGTTTTTGCCTTGGCTACCGCAATGGCTTTCCGGCAATTCGCCACGGTAACGCGCCGGGAAGTTGGAGAGCACCAGGCAGCACAGAGTTTAGAAACAGAGCAAATGTACCGGGCTGAATCCGATAGAGCGGTGCGCCGCTTGCGCGGTATCTCAACCAATATTACCGCAGAGATTATCTAGTTATGGCCGGAAAAAAGTTACAGGCAATTACCGCGCATTTACTTGCCGCTAATTTAGTGCCCCAACAAAAGTTTGAATCTTGGATGGAAGAAGGGCGCATAGAAACCGCTAGTAAGAATTTAGGAAACGGTATTCGAATTAGTCGCGCCGAGTATGACGCAGTGATCGTACTTGAAGAATATAACGGTGACGCGGCCCTGGTCTTTGCATTGGTGACAACCTGGTTAATGGAAAATGATTCCAGTCGCTTTGATGACGACATGCCGGAGCCGCAAATAGAAGTCACACCGATTGATGCTCAGTCGGTGGATGTGGAAATCACAATCCGATTTTTTGAGAACGTGGATTTAGTGCCCGACGATAACGGCCCTATTTCCTACCAGGGGCAACGCTATGCCATTGCGACGGTGCCCGTTGATGAGCCAAGCCAAGTAGCGGTTGGCGATAACAAAGAATTACCTACTGACGCCCCGTATAACCGTGCAGATTGATCTAACAGGACATTTAAAAGCCCGGCAGCAATTAGCCCTGCTAAAGCTACCACCCGCGAAACAGCGGCGCATAGGCGGCACGCTGGCCCGCAAAGTCCGCACCTATAGCCGTAAGCGATTGCGCGAACAAAGAGGGCTGGACGGTAAAAGCTGGGAGAAACGCAAAAAAGGTCCTAAGCGACAAAGGGGCAAGGGAAAAATGCTGCGCGGCTTTAGTAAGAGAATGCGGGCACGAAGTACCGGTTTAGGGGGTGAAGTATTTTTTGCCGATAAAAACACGGCGCAAATTGCCTACCAGCACCAACACGGTATTGCTGAAGAGTGGGACGGGCAAAAGGCAGAAAAGGTTTACGGGAAACCGGATTACAAAGCCCCGGCAACGCGACGACAGGCAAGAGCGTTGAAAAAAGAGGGGTACAAAGTGCGGCTACCTGGAGGCCGCATGAAAAAGCCAACTCTGCGTTGGATTACTGAAAACCTAACCCTAGGACAAGCGGGCCTTATTTTACAAATATTGCGAGATGAACCGAAGGAAAATAGTTGGGTAATCGAATTACCAGAGCGAAGTTTTTTAGGTGCTACAGACCGGGAAGTGAGCGAACTTGCCGAAGTAATATTCAAAGAAACCAGCGGACGTATTAACAACATTTAGGGGGCCACATGGCACAGGGGACAGTAACGGTAAATAACCTGAACTTAGGTCAGGGCGCCTTCGATGAAATCGAACGCAAGGCACTTTTTTTGGGGGTAGGGGATACCAATAAAAATAGCGTCCTTGCATTGAATTCACAGAGTGACCTGGATGAACTGCTAGGGGCAAATGATTCACAACTCAAAACCCAAGTCATGGCCGCGCAAGCCAATGGCGGGGAAAACTGGAGCGCATGGGCGGTGCCCCTGGACGTGTCCGACGATTGGAAGACCGCACTGGATACCGCCATGCAGAGTGTCTCCCCAGAGCTGGTAGCCGTTTGTACCCCGGCATTGGTGGCCAATGACCTAGATGTCGCTTTTGCCAAGGCTGAGAACATTAGAACCAGCCTGGGGCGCCGTGTAGCGATCCTGATTGCTACCCCCGGCATCGATGACACTAGCGAGAGCTGGAGCGATTACCTGGCCGCACAGGCCGCCATTGTGGACCCTGTAAGCGCCTATCGGGTATCAGCGGTTCCCCTGCTGCACGGAAACAACCTGGGCGAACTGGTAGGCCGCTTGTGCAATCGTGCTGCCAGCATCGCTGATTCCCCTATGCGGGTTGCCACAGGGCCACTGTTAGCGCTGGGTTCTGTACCCAATGACAAAGACGGCGTACCGCTGGACAACGCCATGTTGGCGAGCCTGGACGCGCTGAGGCTATCAGTACCGCAAACCTATGTTGATTATCCGGGTACCTATTGGGGCGACTGCAACATGTTGGACGCCGAAGGGGGAGACTACCAGGTTATTGAAAACCTCCGTGTCGTGGATAAAGCGGCCCGCGCTATTCGGGTGTTGGCGACTGCGCGGGTAGGCAATCGACAGCTGAACAGTACCCCAATCTCTATTGCCTCCAATAAAACCTACTTTTCCCGCCCATTACGGGAAATGGCGCGCAGTGTGCAATTTGGGGCTGAAGTATTCCCTGGCGAGATTAAACAGCCCAAGGATGGCGATATTGAAATTATTTGGCCGACTCGCGACAAAGTGGAAATTTATTTGAAGGTAACGCCTTACAACGCACCGAAATCTATTACCGCCAATATTGCGTTGGACCTAACCAATCTTGGCTGAGTTCGGTTTTTCCAATCTTAATTTTTAGCTTTTAAATACCTGGGGATAGTTATGTCCAAAATATCCGGACGCGACATTGACACCATGATTGGTAGTTACCGCATCAATATCGAAGAGGCCAGTCTTTCTATTGAAGATGGCACCGGCACCACAAAAACCCGTGGTGTACCTGATGGATTTATTGAGGGTGATGTTTCGGCTAGTGGAGAGATCAAACTGAATACTGGGCAGTTTCAAATCATTGTTGAAGCGGCCAAAGAGGCAGGAAGTTTCCGTGGGCTGCCAACTTTTGATTTGGTGTTTAACGCGGAAACCACCGATGAATCCATCAATGTTGAAGCCTTTGACTGCAAGCTCAGTTTGTCGGATGTGCTGAGTGCAAACCAAAGTAATGAACGGCTTATGCATACCATTAAGTACGAAGTAACAGGCCGTGAATTTGTCAATATCAACGGTGTTCCCTATCTGCGCTCTGAAGAAATTGAGCGGCTGAATTAAGGGCCTGTTATGCCAGATCTATTTGACCAGGCGTCACAGCTAGAGCAGCAGGAGCGGGACAGCGTATTAGCTGCACAGTGCGACCGCTCCCGACAAAAGATACCCAGCCGGGAAAACTGTAAAGATTGTGACGAGCCTATCCCGTCAGCACGGCGGGCCTTTGGTGGCGTAACCAGGTGTATTGAGTGTCAGGAATTTTTTGAAAAAACGGGGCGTTAAAAATGCGGGTACGGTACGGACAACTACAAACGGCAATGATACGGAAAGGTTATCGTTTTTTTGATGACGGAAACTTTAATCTTAACTTGATTGGTATCCGTAGTTCCGACCGTAATGCCAATTCATTTAATGATCGTTTTGCCGTTGCCTGGCGTTTTGAAGGAATCCCCCATTGCCTTAGTTTTTCCGCGACCACTGATCCCGGCAATTTCTGGCGAGAAAACCCGCTTAATGTAAACGGTACTGCCATTTTAGTCCCTGGACAGTATCCGGGGTTATGGCAACTGGGTTTACACCAGGGGAAATATCGGGCATTGGTGCAACGGAAGTCTGCGCGGGTGTACCGAGACAATAACCAGGATTCAATCATCAATATTGATTCCCCCATCGATGACGGACTATTCGGGATTAATTGTCACCGAGCAAGCGCCAGCCAAAAAAGCCGCCGTGTGGACCGTTGGAGTGCGGGTTGTCAGGTGTTGGCCGATCCTTTTGATTTTGCACTGCTGATTTCGCTATGTGATGTGGCGGCGGAAAAGTGGGGAACCTCATTTACCTATACGTTACTTGAAGAGAAAGACCTATGAGCCTTTTTGAAAAAATTGTAAGTGCTGCTACTGGTGGTATTGGAAAGTTGGCTTTTGAAGTGGCTGAGAAATATTTTCCGCCGAACATGAGTGAAGCCGAGCGAGAGAAAGTCCTTATTGATTTTCAAAAGATGGAAGATGCAAGGACTCGTGAAGCTGATAACGCGGCGCTAATGGCTGAGAAAGCCCACACAGAAAGAGTCAGTATCCTTGAGGGGTCTGCAAGTGATCTCAAATCAATGCCAATACTAGGCCCGCTGGTTCTCTTCTTAAGAGGCTGTCAGCGTCCCGCGTGGGGATTCGCCACTCTCTACTTAGATTGGCTTTGGTTCAGCAGTTGGAATCTTACAGATAGGCAGGAAACGGCACTAATCGTTATCAACTCTTTAGTTTTAGGTTTCCTTTTTGGTGAGCGTGCCGTTCGTAATGTATCGCCAATGATTGCGGAAGTATTCCGGGCGCGGATTGGCGGGGCGGGTAATGGAAAACCTATCTGAACAGGAATCAGCAGTAGCAAAACGGGCAGCAGATGAAGCGCTGGAGGGAATGCTACAAAGGCTGGGTATAGATACTGAAAACGTCCTGGAGACGCAAAAAGACCAGGCGTATTTGCGCCAGCAGCGCCTGGCATCAGAGCAAGTTGCCAAGTGGACTAAGCGAATAATTCTAGGAATATTTCTGAGTAGTTTATTTGGGATTATTTGGGCTGGTGTAAAAGCCGCCCTGAATATTAAAAGTTAAACACAAACCCCCTTTAGTTAAGGAAATATCATGGCAAAAGATGTCAACAAAAACACAGCTGACGAAAATACACAAGAATTTGAAGTCACTATTGATGGCAGTGAAGTTCTATTCAAAGTTACTCGCAATGATTACAACAAACTGGTTAACCAGTTGGGGCCGGGTAATAAAGTCAACGCTTTTCATAACTTCCTGGTTTCTACAGTAAGCGATGAGGGCAAGCAAGCTTTGCTAAAGGTTCTGGCGGATAGACCGGGAAGTGAAGTGGCAATTGGTTCAGGTATTTATGAAGCCTATACACCTGACCTGCAAGTTACCGTAAAAAAGCGTTAGCGCTCGCCGACGCAATGTCGGAAAACGGGTATAGCCAGTTATGCGCTTATGCCCGTAAGTGGTTGCCGGGTGAACCGCTTACAGAGGACACCTTGGCAACTGCCGTGATGTTAGAGCGGGAATACTGGAAGAACTTTGAATCAGCCGTAACTAACGGTATTGGTAAAGCCTGGAAGAACTAACGCAATGAGTACCAAGCTAGAAAAATTAATGTTTCGAATTGCCCTGATTGATAGGGCTAGTGGTCCAATCGGAAAGATTGACTCACAGGTGAGACAATTAAAGGCCACTGCAACAAAGGGCGGTGTAATGCTTGGTGGCGCAGCTGCGGGCGGCTGGGCTTTACAGCGTTCTCTTTCAGGCTTACTTGATCCCGCTATTGAAATTAACCGTGCATTGGGGGAAGTAAAAAGTCTTGATGTTCACGGTAAAGCATTAGATAAGCTACAGCGAAGCGCCCTTACCACTTCTATTCAATATGGCACCAGCGCCGCTGATTTTATCCGAGCCTCTTACGATATTCAGAGTGCTATTTCTGGGCTAAAAGGTGACGAGCTTGCACGGTTTACTAAAGCGAGCGCTGTATTAGCGATGGGCACTAAATCCGATGTGGGAACCATTACGGATTATATGGGCACCATGTACGGCATCTTTCAAAAGGATGCTGAAAAGCTGGGCAATGCGAAGTGGGTTGAAATTGTGGCAGGCCAAACAGCCACCGCTGTACAGATGTTTAAAACTACCGGGGCAGAAATGGCCGCTGCCTATTCCACATTGGGTGCTGAGGGCCAATCCCACGGAATACAAATGGCCGAACAGATGGCCATTATGGGCCAACTTCAATCCACGATGAGCGGTAGTGAATCTGGCACTAAGTATAAGGCATTTTTGCAGGGCATCGGAAAAGCTCAAAGTGAGTTAGGGCTTCAATTTACGGATAGCCACGGACGGATGCTGCCGATTCTGGATATTCTGGGCAAGCTTGAAGGACGGCTTGCAGGTCTGGGATCAGTTGAGCAAGGCCAGCTACTCATGAAGGCGTTCGGGCGTAAGGAAGCGGTTTCATTGATTCAGCAATTAATGCTGGATACCAAGGGACTGGCCAATAATATTCAAGCGCTCGGCAATGTTAAGGGCATGGAAAAAGCCCGTCGAATGGCAACAGAAATTTCCGACCCCTTCGACCGTTGGCGAGAGAGTAGCAAAGCGGTGCGCGCGGTTATTGGTAATGCCTTGTTACCTGTAATCACGCCACTAATCGATAAATTGACCGCTGCCAACGCGACTATGGTTGATTGGTCGTACAAATTCCCGCATTTAACCAAGGCAATCGGTATTACTGTATTAGTAATTGCCGGTTTAATTTCTGTCGTTTTACTGTTTGCAGCGGTAGGGGGTGTGGTACAGCTGACAATGGCTGGGCTGATTGGTTTGCAAACTCTCTGGACAGGAGTAACGGCAGTTGGGGCCGGGGCTTTAGGCTTATTAACCAAAGGCTTAAAAGCCGCGCGTATCGCAACTTTACTATTTAGTTTGGCTTTATATGCTAATCCCCTGGTTTGGGTTGCTGCTGCGGTAATCGGTTTAGTGGCTGGCCTGGCTTTGCTGGTGATTCACTGGGATACCGTCAAGGCTGCTGCGCTTGGTTTTATTGGTGGCTTTATTGAGCGTTGGTCAGCTATTCGAGAGGCCATTAATAGTAACCCCATAGCGCGCATTCTGGCGGCACCATTCCTTACAGCTATTAATTTGATAGGGATTTTGTTTGATCTAATCAAGAAGATACCCGCGCTATTTACCCGCCTTAAAAACTGGCTAGGTGAATTAGGTGTTTTCGATGCGCTGGGTAACGCGGCCGATTGGGTTATAGAAAAACTAAACCTAATACCAGGCATTAATATTGAAGCGACAGTAGAGAAAGAGCGCTCCAGTATTCCCAAGGCGTCAACGCCTCAATATCAGCTCAGTGCTGTTCCTGCCGGGGGTATCTCCCAGCATATCCAGAACAACCAGAAAGGCGGCACTCATATCGAAAAAGTCGAAGTGTTTAACCCGGCTTCCGGTTATGGCTTTGTAGATGAAATGGAAATGGCGGCGGGCTAATGGCGGAACCTAAATACCAGGATTTATTAATTGTTAATAACGATATTGCCCTGGATTCCCTGGGCGTCCCTATGGGGATTAGTGACAGGGCGTCCGTTGCACAAGATATCAAACACATGATTAGAGAAAGTGGCCTACTGGTTGAACTCGTGGGCGAACGTCAAAGCGATAAATGGGCGTTAAATCTTTCTCGACTTGAGAACCTGGTGGAAAGTGATTCCCGTATTGAACCAGGTACCGCGCGCCTTTCCCGTGATGTAGGAGAGGTTTTAGTCACAGCTACCACGGTAGATTTTAAAGATATCGAGTTTACCTTATGAGCGAACAAGAGCTATTCACCAACCTTTTAAAAGACGGCGGTATCCCAACCACTGAAGAAGAGGTGCGCGTGGAATTTGAAAAAGAAGTAGACGCGGAAGGTGTCGCCTTTACCAATAATCGGGATATTTCACCCTGGTGGCGAATGGTTACGGTACTTATAACAACGCCGATAAGCTGGTTGATACAGGCACTTATTAAACTCGTAATGCCGCAAATCTATGTAAAGACCGCAAGCGGGGATTTCTTAGCGCTTCATGCTGATGGGGTAAACCTGGAGCCAAAAACAAAGAGTAAGGCACAGGGCTATGTGCAATTTTTGAGGGCGGATAGTTCGGGCTCCTTAGATGTTTCAATTAATACAGCAATTCAAAGTGCCAATATTAATGGTCGGGTTTATACGTTACGCACGACGGCAACGGTGACGTTTAGCGACGGATTGGACACGGTGCTAGCACCAGTGGAAGCTGAAGAGGCGGGCAGTGCCTATAACCTGGCAGCGGGGTATTACTCAGTGTTGCCAGTGTTATTGCCTGGCATTGTCGCAGTAGCCAACCTGGAAGACTGGCTAACCCACCCTGGCACCGATGATGAAGACCCGGAGGAATTGAGGAAGAGAATTAGAACTCAGTATATGGCGGTGAACCAGTGGCACACCGATGCAGTTTACCGATCATTAATCGCCAGCTTTGATGGTGTTAATGATGAAAACGTATTTTTTGACAGTGATGCACCGCGCGGCCCTGGTACCGCTGATGCCTATGTGATGTTTGAGACCGGTCAACCAGATGACAGTTTTATCCAAACTATCCAGCAAAAAATCACCGATGAAGGGAATCACGGTCACGGGGATGACTTAAAAATTAATGCCATGCCTGAAACCTTCCACGATATTACGGTGACGGTATACACCATTGATGGCCTAAGTGGTGGTACCAAAGATGAAATCAAAAAGAGTGTCGAGGATTTTATCTGGGCAGCCTTCAGAGGGAATTTAGATTATCAGCCAACCCTGGTTAAGCCTTGGAGTCGGTTTTCTTTCTCACTATTGGGTGGTGAGCTACATAGAAAATTCGACTTGCTTCGCGGTGTTGATTTCAGCCTGGATTACATCGTCAGTCAAATGGATTTACCCAGAATTAATAGCCTATCGGTGACAGTGGCATGATTGATTTAAAACTGCCTTTTTGGTTGTCCGGCCCTCAACTCTCCAAGTTACGCAATGCCTGCCAACGCTTTTGGGAGCGTGTCGAGGAGTGGCTTTATTGGCCGGTACGACAACTGGACCCGGAGACCTGTATACCTGGTGCCCTGGATTTGCTCGCCTGGCAAAGAGGGGTGGAACGATTTGAAGGCGAATCCATGCAGTTATATCGCTTGCGGGTTAAATACGCTTTTGTGAATGCACAAGACGCGGGCAGGACTGCTGGCTTAAAGCGTATCTTTGAGCGGCTATTAATTGGTTATATCGAGATTGAAGAACGCTTACCGGATCGAGACTGGGATGTGATCAAGCTGCATTTAACAGACTCACAGTTGGCAGAAAACCCAGAACTATTACAGATCATTTTAAGCAAATATGGCCGGATATGTCGCCGCTATGAGTTTGAAGTCTTAACACCACTGCAAGTGCAATTGCGCACAGCAGATTGTGGCCACGATAACGGCTATCTAGTTGCGTCACTTTAAGGGGGAACTATGCCCGCAATTATTAATTCAGGAGCCGCCTATATTGCGGCTAAGACTGGCGCCAATGAGCCGGTGGAAATTACCCAGTTTGTATTGGCTGATATTGATGGCTTGGACCATACGCAGTCCGTTAATTTGGCTGAAGTTATGCCAGCCGCTAATGAAATTGTGCATCAGGCCGCTGTATCACAAAAAGGCTATCTGACGCCTGATAAAGTGGTTTATTCACTATCGATGGATACCGGGGATGGTGATTTTTATTTTAACTGGCTGGGCCTGGTAGCCAACGACGGCAGTCTGGTAGCGGTTGCTTATGTAGCGCGAACATTAAAGGCAGCGACCGCTAACGGTGTGCAAGGTAATAACATTACCCGAAATTTCCTTTTGCAGTTTGCCGACGCGCAAGCGTCAACCGGAATTACTGTGCCCGCCGAAACCTGGCAAATAGACCTAAGCGCCTGGCTAAATGCTATGGACGTTAGAGAACGTGAAAGTAACCGGGATATATACGGACGCGCTAGTTTCTTTGGCGATGCCTGGAAAGTGACTCTTGATGGCGGTGATTACAAAGTACAACCAGGTATTGGCTATATAGAAGGGATACGCATTGTAAACCCCTCCGAGATGATTATTGCAGCTCCAAGCGCTTTACCTAAAGAGCTGTGTCTTGATGTTTCATTACAAAAAGATGTTAACCAGGTATCCGCAGTTTTTACTGTTTATTATGGTACCCCTGGTGATTATGTGGATAGTGCAGGGGTTCAACATTATGTTGAAAAAATATCATACCTTTTAGCCACGGGTGATCCGGGAGATAGGCGCACGGTATACGATGTTGACGATACGGGCTTGATCAACTTCATTCAGACCCGGACTAATCTTTATGTTTCTCAGCAGCAATACGCCTCAGAAACTGAGCACGGTATTGTCAAACGCGCAACTCAAACGCAGGTTTTAGAGCGTGCAGATAATGAAACGTATGTTTCCCCTAAACAATTATGGGCGGCACTAGATCATTTAATACCGCTCAATGTCGGCGTTTCTTGGCATGGGACAATAGATGATATTCCCGATGGTTGGGCGCTATGTGACGGTCAGGACGGGCGCCCAAATTTGATTAATCGCGTGATTATTTGTGCGGGTGGTGAATACTCACCAGGTGACACAGGCGGTAATGATACGCCTAATACGGGTAGCGCTGGCAGTCACTCCCACACAGCATCTACTGGCAGCGCGGGTAGCCATTCCCATAGCGGTAAAGCAGATTCATCGGGAAGTCATTCACACACGGCAACGACAGCCAGCGCGGGTAGCCACAGCCATAGTGCATCCACAGGCAGTGCCGGTAGCCACTCCCATACAATTACGGTTGCAAACCATACGTTGTCAACGTCGCGGATACCCTCGCACGGACACAATATTAATAGCGTGCAGCTTATGA
>NZ_JALBWM010000122.1 GCF_023895975.1 Microbulbifer okhotskensis | reverse complement strand
AACCAGATACGCTACTTTCTTTCAAACCCTCAAACACCAGATTCGGTTATAACTCGTGTTTTCAGGTTTATCAAAGGCCGCTATTAATACGATAGAAGAAGGGAGGCCGATCACTACATAAATCAATAAAAAATCCAATACAACGGCAATCCCCCTGGCCAGCAAGTGGCCGAAATAGTATTGATCGTAAGTCTCTTGCTGTGCCTGCTCTCTTACTCTGACAATTTTCCGGCCACCACGAAGTCCCTGCAAAGGGTCCGCAATAGACTCGTGTGCCTCCAAAGCTGCAAACAGACTATCGCAGAGGGAATTATCCAATGCCTGGTATAAATAGGGCGCGTTACCCCTCCAGTCGAATAACTGATCGCAGTATTGCACAATATTGACTGTGACTTGCGCACGGAACTTCCCCTTTTCATCCCCCTCCGTTGCTTGTTGGTTAAACAGAGCAAAGCGCTCAAAGATAGAAAGGCCCAAATTCCAATTGTACTCTTCATCCAGCATATAGGGACTTCGGGACAGAAAGTGCCAGTTTTTTTCAACACTCATTTCCAGCTTATTATTCAGATTTTCATCTACCTGCTTTAGCACCCGCTGATACTCTTCTATCCGCTGATCTCTCTCGGACTCTTCGAAAATTTGTGGTTGGGCTTCCACTATGTCTGGCTCGGCGAGATGGAGGCTCTCTGCCTGCGGCTGTATGGCACTGGCATCGTCCTCTGGCTTTTGCCCCCCCTCTGGTGCCCCTGGCACAGATTCGGAACCATCATCACTTGGTGCAACTCGCGTGTGCGCAGAAACGATTACTTCCTCTGCCGTCGCGCTCCCTGCTTGGATAGCCAACGCCTCATCCTCATCTGGTGGGCGGCCACCGGCAGTTGCCTCCGTGTCAGGCTGAAGTCCTTGTGAGGTAGCGACATCACTAACCTCGCTGTGGACATTGGTAGACTCCACTTCTTCCTGTATTTGCTCTGCCAACTTCAGCGCATTTTTATAGGCGGCATGCAATACCTGAAACTCTTCCGGCTTTTCATCCGGGCGAGTCAGCTTTAGCTTTTTCGCATAAGCTCGTTTAATGGCCCTAGTATCACTGACCGGCGTAAGTTCAAGGATGGCCCAGGGGTCCATTAAATCCAATCCTCATTATCCAAGCGATCGAAAATCTCACTAATTTCCGTGCGGGCCTTGAGGATTTCTGTAGGCTTTTGACGATCGAGAACACTGTCAAAGGTAGACAGTAGTTTGGCTATATAGTCTCTTTGCTCCCCCAGACTTGATTCATACAGACGCTCACCACGGGCAATTACCGCCTGATTTTTTTCATCCTTCCTCGGGTGAAATTTTAGCTGAGACAATTTTTCCAAAGCCTCTGCTTTTTGCACTTCAGTCAGGGCACCGGGCGTAAATTCAATCAACTTATTAAACGTTTTCCCGGTGGAAACAACCGTAACATCGACTTCCAGTAGACCGTTCATATCATAGGTATAACGAATATCAGCAGCCTCTTCACCCTTTGGTTTTTTGGGGACTGGAACAGTGAGTTCACCGAGATAGATATTTTTCTTTACCAGGCGATTTTCCCCCTGATACACATCAATGCACAGCTGGGTTTGATTATCTGCAGCAGTCCATACCCTGCGCACAACACTCACCGGTACAACGGTATTACGATCAACAATCGGCATAAAATAGCTGCCTAGCTGAGGACTGTCTTCATTGACAATGCCAGTACCCAAGGTGTATGGACACACATCAGTAAGAACAATATCATCCAGGGCTGAATTCTTTTCTTTTAGACCTGCCTGAATGGCCGCCCCCATGGCCACTACAGTATCCGGATCCAAATGGCAGGCCGGCAAACGCCCGAACATACGCCCGACCATTGAACGGAACTGGGCCATACGTGTTGAGCCACCCACCAATACGACTTCATCAATTTTTTGCGGCGGCAGATCGGCATCGCGCATAGTGCGCTCTATAGGCCGCTTGGCTCTAAGCAGTAATGGCGTGCTCAGCTTTTCAAACCATTCGGGTGTTACCGACCACTCCATGCTGCGCCCAGCCAAATGTAACTCCAAGCGCTGTTCAGGTTGCTGGCTGACTCTACGCTTGGCCGTTTCCATCTGCATATACAGGTTTTGTCGCTCACTGGGTTTCAAAGCCTCCTTTTTAATACCGAGTTCTTCGAGAACGTTATCGATCATCGCTTCGACAAAATCCTCACCACCGAGAAAGTTGTCCCCGGCACTGGCATGAACCTCCATAATGCCATCGAAAAACTCCAGGATAGACACATCGAAAGTGCCACCCCCAAGATCGAGAATCAGAAAATGGCCTTCGCGTTTATCGTGAAGGCCATAAGCAATCGCTGCTGATGTGGGTTCATTGATCAGGCGCTCGACTTTCAAGCCGGCCAGCTCACCGGCGAGTTTGGTGGCATGGCGCTGATTGTCATTGAAATATGCGGGAACGCTGATTACGGCTTCAGTGATTTCTTCATTGAGAAAGGTTTCCGCATCCTCTTTCAGGGCACGCAAAATCAGTGAGGAAAGCTCAGTAGCACTAAACTGCTGTTTTCCCAGAGCGATCTTATGATCGGTCCCCATCAGCCGTTTAAATGCTGCAACCGTGGTATTACTGTGGTTTATCAGGCGCTCTTTTGCCGTTTTACCCACTAGTAATTTGCCGGATTCATCCAGCCCGACAACCGAAGGTGTGAGGATTTCCCCCAAACGATTAGGAATTAATTGTATCCCTTGTTCAGTCAATACCCCGCAGGCGCTATTGGTGGTACCCAAGTCAATACCAATTATGGCCATATTACTCTCTACCTATCTTTGAATCCGATGGTGAGTGATGATCGGATTTCTTTATTTTGAGACCATAGTTTTAAGCTATGTTTATAGCGCTTTATTCTAAGCGGCCTGATGCGTCATTGGCCAGCGACAACGCGGTGGCGGGAATAATTTTAACGGGCGGTGCTTCTGGAAAAGCAAAAAGAAAAATTCAGTGGCCCGAGAAAAAGGGCCACCGGTAGGAGATCAAATAATCAGGGGGATAGCCGCTCTATCGCCCAACTGCCGTTGTCATGGATTCGATAAATAAAACGATCGTGCAATCTATTGGCACCCCCCTGCCAAAACTCTACCGCACTGGGCACGACACAGTAGCCGCCCCAAAACTCCGGCAGCGGGACATCCTTCCCCGCAAAGCGGGATTTTTCCTGTTCGAATTGATGCTGCAATTCCTCGCGGGAGGACAGTGACTGACTCTGACGAGACGCCCAGGCGGCCAGCTGGCTGTCCAGAGGACGCGATTGGAAATAAGCTTTAGCCTGCTCACGGGATACCGGCGCTACTTTCCCGTAAACAATAATTTGCCGCTCCAATGAGTGCCAGGGGAACAATAATGACACCTGGGGATTTTCGGCCATATCCCGGGCTTTGTCACTTTGCAGGTTGGTGTAGAAAGTAAAACCCCGCTCATCAACACCTTTGAGCAGTACGATACGCTGGGCCGGCTGGCCATCGGTATTAACCGTGGCAAGACACATCGCATTGGGGTCGGCGAGCCCAGCTTCTACCGCTTCACTCAACCACTTTCGGAGTTGTTCCAGTGGTGTCGGCTTCAATTCGGAACGTCTCAAACCGCTTAACAGGTATTCACGACGCCATTGATCGATTTCCATGGTGTTACTTCCTTGGTTGTTCTAACTCAAAGTTTATTCGGCCGGCCGCCGGAAGGCTATTGCTCGACGGCCACCGCGTCAAATTCTCGCGCCCCCACGCAGGCTGGGCTAGCGGCGCCGGGCAAAGTTTCCTGTTGCCGCATGGGGCTAATCTCAATTTTCCTGCGATTTTCGCGATGCAAGTGCAGACTCTGCGGACACTTGCGCGGCATTTGGCAGGCCGCTAGGCTCACTGCATTTTTACACGAATAAGGAAAATGGTGCTTATGTCCTCTGCGCCCACATGCGCCCAGGTGCTGATGCGCCTGCTGCGCGAATATCAGGTAGATAAAGTCTTCGGTATTCCCGGTGTACATACCATCGAACTGTACCGCGGCTTACCCGGTAGCGACCTGATGCATATCACGCCGCGCCACGAACAGGGTGCCGCTTTTATGGCGGACGGCTACGCCCGTGCCAGCGGCAAACCGGGGGTCTGTTTTTTAATTACCGGTCCGGGGCTGACAAACGCTGCCACCGCTATGGCACAGGCCTATTCCGACTCGATTCCAATGCTGGTGATTTCCGCAGTCAATCGTCGTAAAGACCTGGGAATGGGCCGCGGACGCCTGCACGAACTGCCTCGCCAGAGTGATATCAGCCGCGGTTTCTGTATCTGGCAGCACACTCTGACCCAAGCGGAGCAGTTACCGGAGGTGATGGCGCGAGCATTCCAACAGCTACAATCCAGCCGCCCGGGACCTGTGCATATTGAAATCCCCATCGACCTGTTCCCGGCGCCGATGCCCGGACAGTTACCCGATTACCGTGCAGCCCCTTCCGCAATGGCTGCCGCCGCCAGCACAACGGCTATTGGCATTGCCACGGCTTGGCTGCAGAGCGCCGAGCGTCCGGTGATTCTCTTGGGCGGCGGTGCCCAGGCCGCCGGTACCGCCGCGACGCGCGTTGCAGAGAAAATCGCAGCGCCAGTTTTTCTGTCGCTAGCCGCCAAAGGTGTAGTCGATGAGCGCCACCCACTGTGTGGCGGCGCTAACCTGAGCTTTGATTGTGTGCGCGAACGGATCGAAAAAGCGGACGTTGTGTTGGCTGTGGGCACAGAGCTTTCCGAGACCGATCGCAATTTAGAGCGGGATAACTACGTGTTTTCCGGCAAACTTATCCGTATAGATATCGACCCTGCCCAACTGGTGTGCAATGCCAACCCCGATCTGGCCATCTGTGCCGATGCCACTGAGAGCTTACAACAGCTCGGCGATGTCCTGGTTCAACGCGAAGAAAGCGCGACTGCTCAAGCGACAAAAGAAGTGGCGCAGTTACTGAAAGACTGTCGTACCGAATGGTGGGAGGGATCGGAGGATCGCTTCCCCTGGGTCGAGGCGCTGCGCTACGCCCTGCCGGACAATGGGATTTTGGTGACCGATTCCACGCAATTAGCCTATAACACCAATCACGCCTTACCACTTTATCATCCGCGCAGCCATATCACTTGCACCACCGGCTATGGCACCCTGGGTTTTGCCCTTCCCGCTGCCATTGGCGCCAAGCTTTCTGGCGACCGGGAGGTTATTGCACTGATCGGAGACGGCGGTCTGATGTTTACCCTGGGTGAACTAGCGGTTGCCGTTGAGCAGCAGCTATCCCTGCCGATCCTGGTTTGGAATAACTGCGGCTATGGAGAAATTCGTGACTTTATGGATGCCGCCGAAGTGCCCCAGGAAGGGGTCAATTTGCGCACACCGGATTTTGTGGCACTGGCAAAATCCTTTGGTGCCGAGGGTTGCCGGATTGATACCCCAGATCAGTTGGCCACCGCAGTCAGCGAGGCCCTGCAACGCAACACCCCCACTCTCATCGAAATCACCGCGCCCTGAAACCGGCGCGCAAAAAATGGAAGCGTGACATGACAGATTTCAACAAGCTGCATACCGATAAATTATTTATCAACGGTGAGTGGAGGGAATCCCTGGGCAGCAGTTCCCACCCAGTGATCAACCCCGCTACCGAAGAAATGATCTGCCAGGTGGTAGAGGGTTCTGCAGAGGATGTCGATATTGCCATCACTGCCGCGCGCAGTGTTTTCCTCAAATGGCGCCACACCAGTGCGGCACAGCGTTCAGCGCTATTGAACGCCATTGCCGATGGCATGGAGGAACGTAAAGAGGACCTGATCCAAGCCGTCTCACAGACTCTCGGCTGCCCTGCCCATATCACCCGCTGGCTGCATGTAGACGGCCCCATTTATGCCATGCGCTACTACGCCGATCGCACCTCGATGATGGAGGAAACTGAGAAAGCCGCTCACTCAATTCTGATTCGTGAACCCATCGGCGTATGCGGGTTTATTACGCCCTGGAACTACCCCCTGCACCAGTTCGTCGGCAAAGTCGCCCCGGCCCTTGCCGCCGGTTGCACCATGATCGCCAAGCCCTCGGAAACCACGCCGCTACAGGATTACATCATGGCGGAGATCATCGACGCTGCCGGTGTCCCCGCAGGCGTATTCAATCTGATCCCCGGCCCTGGAACCGTGGTGGGCGCTGCACTGTCCGCCCACCCGGGCGTCGATATGGTGTCTTTTACCGGCTCCACCCGTGCAGGCGTTGAAGTGGCCAAGGCCGCAGCGCCCACAGTAAAAAGGGTTACCCAGGAACTGGGTGGCAAGTCGCCTTTGATTATCGCAGCAGACGCAGACCTTCAGGAGGCCGTTCGCTGGGGCTGCGAGGATGTATTTATCAACAGTGGCCAGACCTGCACTGCTCTGACTCGGATGTTGGTTCCCGCTGATCGCTACGCTGAAGCCGTCGAGATTGCCAAACAAGTGGCTGAAGAAATGGCCATCGGTACCGATGCCAATGCTTTTATGGGCCCACTCTCCTCCGCCCGCCAGCGGGAAATTGTGCGCAGCTATATCCAAAAAGGAATCGATGAAGGTGCCCGCCTAGTGGCCGGAGGCCTCGACATGCCCGCCGAACTCGACAAAGGATTCTATGTGAAACCGACGGTCTTTGCCGACGTCCACAATGGTATGACCATCGCTCGCGAGGAAATCTTTGGCCCGGTAACCTGTCTGATCCCTTACAAAGATATGGACGAGGCCATCGCCATCGCCAACGACACCGAGTACGGGTTATCCAGCGGCGTTTGGGCCAAGGACGCCGAGAGTGCTATGCCGGTCGTGCGCCGTATTGAGGCGGGTTTGTGCTTTGTGAATGGCGGGGAATTTAACTACGACGCCCCCTTTGGCGGCTACAAGCGTTCAGGCAACGGCCGTGAGTTTGGCGAAGCCGGTCTCGGCGAGTTTATCGAACTAAAATCTGTTCAGCTGCCCGCATAAATGTCTGCACCGCCCTTAAAAAGGGGCGGTGCTGTTGACTGCCAATCCCCTCCCCGCTATCTTTGCCCACACATCACGAGAGTGGCTGACGCCAACGCCAACCTGCCGACCGGGGCAAGGTGGTTCTCTCTCTGCGGCACACAACTGCCGGCGGGGAGGATGGGGCTCTACCCGAGCAATCCAACCGGATTCGCGAATACCATTTCGCCGCTTCCACGTCAGCCCTCCAAAGTTTTACCCTTGGAGGGACCATGTCCGAATCACCATTTTCCAGTAAAGACATTATTGAAATTCAGATTGCCAACCAAAAAAACCACACGGCAGTACGCGCGGTGAGAAGAGGCGATCGGCAGTTGTTGTGGCAACTACTGTTCGAAACTGCCGAAGAGGCATTAAAATTTGCCACCAATTGCCACGCCAGTGAGCAACCCATTACGGCTCACAAGGCCTGTGAGCTGGCGAGATAAAATAGAATTTACCGGCGCTGCCAAGCTCGCGCCCACCACCCTGTGCCAAGAGCGCACGATAGGAGCTAAAAACAACACCATGTCAAAGCCAGAACAATTCTTTGAGCACCTGCGCAATGAACTAAAACAAATCGATGCTGACGGCCTGTATAAGCGCGAACGGATCATCACTTCGCAGCAGGCCGCCGAAATCCAGGTGAACAACGATACTCAAGTGCTCAACTTCTGCGCCAATAATTATCTGGGCCTGGCCAATCACCCGGAACTAATTGAGGCTGCTAAAAATGGGTTGGCCGAATACGGCTTCGGCATGGCCTCTGTGCGCTTTATCTGTGGCACACAGGACATCCACAAGGCCTTGGAGTCTCGCCTATCAGAATTCCTGCACACCGAGGACACCATCCTCTACACCTCTTGCTTTGATGCCAATGGCGGACTGTTCGAAACCCTGCTGGGTCCCGAAGACGCAATCATCTCCGATGCCCTCAACCATGCCTCCATTATCGATGGCGTGCGCCTGTGTAAAGCCAAACGCTACCGCTATGCCAACAACGATATGGCGGAGCTGGAAAAGCAACTGCAGGCTGCCGATGGCGCCAAGACCAAACTGATCGCCACCGACGGCGTTTTTTCTATGGATGGCGTGATTGCAAACCTCAAATCCCTCTGCGACCTGGCCGACCGCTACAATGCTCTGGTGATGGTGGACGATTCTCACGCAGTGGGCTTCCTCGGCGAACACGGTCGTGGCACTCACGAATACTGTGATGTCATCGACCGCGTCGATATCATTACCGGCACGCTCGGCAAAGCTCTAGGCGGTGCTTCCGGCGGTTTCACTTCCGGGCGCAAGGAAATTATCGACCTATTACGCCAGCGTTCACGCCCTTACCTGTTTTCCAACTCTGTAGCACCGGCTATTGTCACCGCCTCGCTGAGAGTTTTGGATATGCTCACCGAGGGTAGCGAACTGCGGGAAAAACTCAGCCACAATTCTGCCTATTTCCGCGAGCGCATGTCCGAAGCCGGCTTCACCCTGGCTGGCGCCGATCACCCGATCATCCCCGTGATGATCGGTGATGCCGCGCTGGCACAGAAAATGGCTGACAAAATGCTGGAACGCGGTATCTATGTGGTGGGCTTCTTCTTCCCGGTTGTACCCAAAGGCCAGGCCCGTATCCGCACTCAGATGTCCGCCGCCCATACCCGTGAACAGCTCGACCAGTGTATCGATGCTTTCATTGAGGTCGGCCGCGAACTAAACATTATTTAAGCCCTATAGACAGCGGCGCGCCCCACTGATGCGACAGTTCTCACAAGGAACTGCCCGGTGGCGCCGCACCTTGCCAATTGCAGTTTTAAAACAATGAAAGCACTATCCAAACTCAAATCCGAAACGGGAATCTGGCTCACCGATGTGGATACCCCCACACCCGGCCACAATGACCTGCTGATCAAAATCCACAAAACCGCTATTTGTGGTACCGATATGCATATCTACAACTGGGATGAGTGGTCTCAGAAAACCATCCCGGTTCCCATGGTGGTCGGCCATGAATACGTGGGTGAGGTTGTTGGCATGGGACAAGAGGTGGCCGGTTTCAAAGTGGGCGACCGCGTCTCTGGTGAAGGTCATATCACCTGCGGTCACTGCCGCAATTGCCGCGCTGGCCGCCGCCACTTGTGCCGCAACACCTACGGTGTGGGTGTGGATCGCCCCGGTGCTTTTGCCGAATTTCTGGTGATACCGGCCCTGAATGCCTTCAAGATTGCGGATAATATTTCTGACGATCTGGCCTCTATTTTCGACCCTCTTGGCAATGCCGTGCATACCGCCCTGTCCTTCGACTTGGTGGGTGAGGATGTACTGATTACCGGCGCAGGCCCTATTGGCATTATGGCCGCAGCTGTCGCCAAGCATATCGGTGCCCGCCATGTCGTCATTACCGATATCAATGAATACCGTCTGGACCTGGCACGCAAGATGGGCGCCACTCGAGCCGTCAATGTCGCCAAGGAAAACCTCACCGAAGTTATGGCCGAACTGGGTATGAGTGAAGGTTTTGATGTAGGCCTGGAAATGTCCGGTGTCCCCGTCGCCTTCCGCGATATGATTGCCGCCATGAATCACGGCGGCAAAATTGCTATGCTGGGTATTCCCGCCGGCGAGATGGCTATCGACTGGGGCCAGGTTATTTTTAAAGGCCTGATTATCAAGGGCATCTACGGCCGTGAAATGTTTGAGACCTGGTACAAAATGGCCAGCCTGATTCAGTCCGGCCTGGATCTAACTCCGATTATTACTCACCAGTTTTCTATCGATGACTTCCAGAAAGGATTCGACACCATGGGCTCTGGCGCATCTGGTAAAGTGATCCTGAACTGGAATTAACCCCTGCCCTGGCTGCGGGTTAGTCCGCAGCCAGCCTTTCTCTCGCTATTCCAGCTCCTAAACCTTTTGCGCATCAGCAAATTTTACCGGTATCTTGCCAAGTCCCAAGCCAACTTTTTCATGTCCGGCCAGTTCTGGACACCCACCAAAGAAGAAATTGCAAAACCGGGGGATATTCCTTTTGGACCAGCCCCCATGAACAACAGTTTCATCGTAGACGACTTTTGTACCTAGCCCCCAAAACAACCACAAAATATAGAGCAGGAATTAACCACCACAAGAAGTCCACCAAAATAAAATAAATTTTCTCACCTAAAAATCCATTTTCATCGGTAAACAAGACGATATACTTACTTATATCTTCATAAGAATTTTCTGTGATTTTATTATCAAATGAAGCCCCCTTCTTAATGGAAAAAGCTACTATTGGGTCATCCGCAAGGCTCACCTCCGCCGTAAACAGCTTTACCACAATCAGCACGCAAAACAGCATTAAAAATATTTTATGGTTTAATGAGCGCATGCTTCACCCTCATTTTATTAATAACATTCATAACAAGGTTGCCGGGACAAGTGTAGCCTCCATTTGGCAAATACTCTTTATGGCCACCGAGCTTTTTAATTGAAGGGAATGATGTTTTTAGGGTTTTTATTAATGCATTTGCAGTAGAGATATGAGATTTGGAGAGTGAATCATCAAAATCCCACCATTGCTCATCATAATCTCCCATCAATAACAAGCCTATTTTCTTTGTATTAGCCCCAGAAACATGAGAACCCTTATGATAAATTTTTCGCCCTTCATAGATGGTACCACTCGGATGTATTAAGTAATGATACCCAACATCATCCCATCCATTCTTCGTCATGTGTTTTTCCTCAATTCCAACAGGTGAGGTTTCCCCACCGTTACCTGAGTGATGAATAACAACACTATCGAAACCCCAATCTGACACAAGGTTATTCACTTTTGGCTGCTTCTTTCCCCATTTTGAGCGAATAATTACACTATGCCTCTGGTTTATATTTATTCTCTTTTGATGTTGTGCTTTTGAAATACTCATTCCTTTTCCTTTATATAACTTCCTGGTTATACCGGCATTCCGAATTGTCCTAGACGTTGTGGCTTACACTTAGACCCTAGATTCCCACAATGACCGACACACTTGGCGATAGCAAAGGGGGCCAGCTGGC
>NZ_JALBWM010000121.1 GCF_023895975.1 Microbulbifer okhotskensis | reverse complement strand
ACGGGCAGCGGCTCACTTATACAAGGAGCCCAAGCCATGGCAAACCAAGCCCCAGTTGTATCTATCCCTCAAGCCGATAATCTTATTGTTCGCTCACTCGACCTCGCAAATCTCAGCCTGGAATCACTAAACAAGCTGCGCACCCTCTTCCACAGCATTAGCCAGATATCCGAGAGCAACTCCACTAGCCAAGAGCTGGCAGTTATCGGCGCTCACCTTGCCGATGAGTGGGCAAACCTAATCGATTGTGAGCGTGAAGACCTGGAGCGCCTGGAGGGCAAGCAGTAAGGTGTTTTTAGCTGGCTCATAGTGCAAGGGGGCCTTGAAACAGGGCGCCCTTGCCAAGGGAGGCCAGCAGACCTTTAAAGTTATCCCAGAGCGGGAATTCCCGCTTTGGCCCTATCGCGTTTGAAACGCGGAATTCAATATCAGGGGGTGGACGCCCTACCGAGTACGCAATCCTCAATGAACACCAGGCTACTACGCTAATCACCTTTATGCACAATATCGGTGTGGTGAAAGAGTTAAAAAAAGCGTCTCGTTAAATCCTTCTTTGAGATGCGTGACGAACTGAACCGGCGCGAGCCTGAGAACCTAAGCCGTATTGAGAGCTGGCAGCTCAAACCCCTAATTCGGGGTCTGGCACTCTGAGCGTAAGTTGAGAGGCTTTTGGCCCGTTCAGACTTGAAGCCCTAGTTATCAGCGAATGCCGCCCGAGTAAAATTACTGAGAATTACTGAGCCGCTCCCTAAGCATCGCCAAGACGGACTAACACCAACACACACCCAAGGCCACTAAAACCGCTCAGGAAGCCGCAGAGGTCCTTGAGTCGCGTCTTGGGAGTGCCTGGCACCTTCAATGCGGATTACTTCCTCTAGCAGCTTATCAAGCAATGTACGGACATCTACTTGCTGAGGCTCTGGAAGAGACTCCTTTTTTCGTATATGGGTATGGAGATATGAATCCGCAATATTTCTTATTTGGTCATCCAGGTTTTTCATTGAGTATTTGAAGGAACGACCGCCGGAATAGTTACTATAAACTCCCTTGAAGTTTGGACATTCAAAAACAGGGGGGACATGGTCTAATACTGACCTGAGTAAGCATCCCACTGAAAAAAACATCTCACTCTCAAACGCAAGATTAATCTCTTTAAGGAATGCAATTAATCGAGAATAATCAAAATCAGATTTCAAGGACTCTAATTGCTTCAATCTCTCTTGGCTAACGTATGCAGAATTCCCTGATTTAACCCCCTCAAGGGCATTTCCCTTAATACTTTTGACTTCCATCTCTCTTGTGAACCGAACTGCAATACGGAAAGCGTCTCTCATAGGGCTATTAGGAAAATTAAGAAAAATCCAAGGATGGTCCTCAGCCTTTTTCGTTAATAATTCAAACCTAGTCTTGCATTCTGGGTCATCAACTAGCAAGGGGCCTACTTCGCTTACCCAGTCTTTAAAGTTGTTTATCGAAGAAAGTATGCTTTCACGCTCATCATCCGCCGTTAATCGTTTAAGCTCTTCCAGAATGTCCATGTAACTGATAATCCTACTTACTAAAAAATCAAGCGATAGATTGGCCTGCCCCACATACAACCAGTGAGGATTCCCGGCTAGTTGCCACGAAGAATAATGGGAATGAAAAAACAAATCGACTTAACGAGACCTGATAAAACCCTCAGGCGGGCAACTGTGATTTGAAGAAGTGAAAGCTTAGTCCTGATAAACAGCAGAATTCAACTGTACGGAAGCACCACTTAAGGCAGTCTCTCGGAGTGTTTACTTCGAATCACAGGCGCTACCTACGCATCGTTAAGACATATCAGTACCGACACGCCCCCAAGGCCAGCAAAACGGCTTAGGCGGCCACATAGGCCCCTTCAGCACAAGATGCGCCCCATTGTCACCTCCTCAGAGTTTTGCGACCAGTACGCGCGGAAGAGCTGCAAGGAACTGACATGCAAGGCATATCGAGATACGCAGCCCCAAATGCCTACACTTTGGCGAAAATAAAGGTTTTCTGTAGGTCGATGGCAGGCCTTAGCCACCTGGAGCACTCTTTCAGGCGCGGGGTCATATTTGGCATCTCATTGATATCCTTATCAAATCACGGCTTGAAATCAGTGTCACTAGAGGCTGGGCAGCCCACCAACTTAAGTCGAAATAAATTGGCCAGTAAAGAAAGTTAGAAATGTAATTCCGTGTATCTATATTCCCTCAGTAAGGTTTTGTATTCTCTTCTCTTACGTACTGACAGAGAGGAAGGGAGCAGTGGGACACTATGAGCAGCCGAAGCCGTACTACCTGAAAGACCGCCGTGAAGTGGCAATTGATAGGTTTGTTTCAAAAAAGAACCTTACTAGGGCTGACTACATGGCTCTAAAGGTCATTGACCAAGTTGAGGAAACTCTCGACAAGTACCGACAGGAGTCGGTCACAATGTCTCGGAAAGAGATAAGGGAAGAGGAGCATGACTCCACCCGGCTTGGGAAGTTCATGGAGAAAAACGGGAAACCCCACCCCGGCGGAAACTGTGATGCACATGCCATTGTTTCAGGGGGCCACTCAAGGGCCACTCCGGCAAGGGCTATCTTAGCCCGGGTAGGGATTAGGATAGATGACATAAGAAATGGGACTTGGCTACCCAGAAGCACAGCTGACACTCCACACCCCAAAATGCCCGAAGCTATCCCCCACTCCCGTATTCATAGACTGGGTTATTACATGTGGCTAGAAGACGAATTCGCCAGATTAGATATTAGCGATATAACAGAAGAGAATGTTACGAACTTGCTCAGAGGAATCGAATACGACCTCAAATTCTCCAGCTTCCCGCACTATGTTATGTTGCCCGCAGACGAAGTACGAAAACATCTTGGAGCTTAATGTGGAAATCTACAAAGTATTTACCAACTTCACTGACTTCATGGTTCCACATTTCGACATCGATGAGGTAGAAGAAAAGCGCGGGGATGATGACTTCATTATCGACACAAGGCCAACAAACTACGCTGACGACTGGATACCACTGGAAGTTCAATTCAGCCTAGAAGATGGCCTCCCCGAGATTCCTACGCTATCTATGTGTCGAAACTATCTCGTTTTGCATGAATCAGCTTATAAAACCCTAGAGGGTGTCCTAGGCCCCTACGGCGAGTTTCTGCCATGTACTCACCAGAAGGCAAAGTTTTACCTATTCAATCCACTCACAATTGCTGAAGACTTAGATGCTGTAGTGCCTGGCTCTGTCACACGAAAAGGTAATTTACTCTCAGGTATTGAATTCGATAAGGCCAAGCTCAAGGATGTGCCAGCTTTCAGGACTAAAGAATCGTTTATCAGCATCTATTGCACTGATGCCTTCAAAGACATAGTTGAGTCTGAAAAGCTTGATGGGTTGCTGTTTAGCACCAAACTAACACCCTACTAAAGCAACCTCCTTGCCACTGTGAACCCGGACAGCAAAGGCAGGCTCCCTACTTCGCTACTGGGCCCCAGCCTGAGAATACCTGAGGCCCACCACTGGCCGGGCCAGAAATCTCAGCCTTTTTTTGGACTAAAATAATTAGCCCACACCCAAGGGCAGCCCTCTACAGCCCCTGCCGGATTGGCACTTGCTAACTCTTACCTACTGAGGAAGGTTTTTCCACAATCAAGAGAGCCCCTCACCTGTTGACAAATGTTGACACCGATAAAGGTTTTGTTCGCGTCATTAGCAGCATCTGCCACAGACAGCCTTGCCTATTGGCATGGAAATATCCGCCTAAATTCACAGAAAAGCGGGGACCATAGAAGAGGAAATTTGCGCCCTATGCAAAGCATTTGGGGGCACATCTGGGGGCCCATGGCATATGGGGTGAACACAATGTCCATATATATCAGTGAGTTAGGAAGTCAATTCGGTTGACGGAGGGCCCACCATTTTCTCTCTTTTACTCTTCGTAATATTTATTATCGTTTAGCTAACAGCTAAAAATCTTCAAGCCTCAGTTGAGCTGACATTTTCGCTGTCGCAACACACAAATCCTCTGAATATCACTCTATTTAGAAAAGCGGGAAGTCTAGATCTTGCTTCGATCCTAAATATTGCGTCCATCACCTGACAAGGGACTCAAGGAGCTAATGTTCCAGCCTTCCCCGAGTTATTATAGTTGTCGACATAGAGCCATTAACACTGGCTGTCTATTATATCCAGTCAACTTCCCTCACTACCCTTAAGGACTTCATTTTTAATAAAAATATAGACATGACAGGAAACGACTACAAACCCAACGTTAATACCCATTTGAATTGACCTAGTGATTTTTTGACTTTCTGAATCAAAAAAATTGAATAGACATGCGTTTTGACATTCGTTAAATCAACAAGAGTAGCCAGAAAAAACACCCTAGATTCCCACAACAACTGACACACTTGGCGATAGCGAAGGAGGCCAGGCGGATGTGGAAATAGCTGTGCTGCTATTAAATGATCGCCCCAGAGAAACACTGGATTACAAAACCCTCAGCAAGGCTTAGCGGGATATACTGCTGCCGTAGCGGCATAAATAGTGATGCACTTCAGCGTTGAATGCAGAATGATATAAATATTACTTACACCTTTAATTATCATTAAAAATTAGAGTTATATGTCGCAGGCGCTATGATCATGCCAGCGCTTCGGAATGCGCTTTCCAGGCTTAGTGTACTGCCTATGAACCTTCTCAGGTAGACGACCGAGAAACCAATAGCAATATAGAGGAAATCACAATGAGCGAGATCATTTGGCCGCAGGGCTTTGTCCCAGGGTTTACCGATAATTACTGTTCCAATGAAGTGATTATTGCCGGACTAGCAACAGCAGATATTTGGCCGCTGTTAAATACCCCCTCTGTATGGCCCAGCTACTATGCAAACTCAGCCAATATCCAATTCCAGGATGGCCAAGGCCCTGAGCTAAGAGAGCAAATACCGTTTTCTTTCGAAACCTTTGGTTTCCCTGTTGAAGCACGCTGTGTAGAGCACGTCGCTCCAATAAAAGGCCAACCTGCACGGCTAGCTTGGCATGGTTGGGCTGGTGAGGGAGACTCACGTCTGGACGTTCACCATGCTTGGTTAATTGAAGATTTGTCGGGTGATCGAGTACGTATACTCACCCAGGAAACGCAAAATGGTTTACCGGCCATTGAATTAGCAAAAACCCAGCCCAACCCTATGATTAATGGCCATCAGGATTGGTTACAAGGCTTGGTGGCGGCAGCGCTCAAAACAAAAGGAGAGAAATCATGAAGGCAATAACACTTAAAGCACCCGGCGGTTTAGAAAACATCTCGGTGAGTGATATCACTGACCCCGGAGTACCTGGGCCCGGCCAAATCCGTGTTGCCATTGGCGCATCTTCTCTGAACTTTCACGACCTTCTCGTTGCCAATGGCAGTATCCCCAGCGAGGACGGACGTATTCTGATGTCTGATGGCGGCGGTAATGTGGATGCGGTTGGTGAGGGGGTTACTGATTTCCTGGTTGGCGATTCTGTAGTGTCGTGTTTTTTCCCGCAGTGGCCATCAGGTTCGGCAATGGCATCCGTGGGCACTTTTGCCCATACGCCCGGTGACGGTATCGACGGTATGGCGGCAAAATTTGTTGTGCGGAATCAGAACGCTTTCACCCTGGCCCCCAAAGGCTGGTCTCATGCGGAATCCGCAACCATTACTACTGCCGGCCTGACCGCTTGGCGGGCGCTGGTAACAGACGGCAAAGTAAAACCCGGCGACACAATACTAACCCTGGGCACCGGTGGAGTATCCATTGCCGTGATTCAGATCGCCAATATGTTGGGGGCGAGAGTGATAGTGACGTCCTCATCAGATGAGAAACTGGAGCGCGCTAAGAAACTCGGGGCCAGCGAGGGCGTCAATTATCGAACCCATACTCAGTGGTCAGATAAGGTACTGGAACTGACAAAGGGCAAAGGGGTAGACCACATTATCGAACTCGGTGGGCCCGGCACCTTGGAGCAGTCGATCCGGGCTGTGAGAGTTGGTGGCCATATCTCCCTAATCGGTGTCTTAACCGGACGATCTGGAGAAGTGCCCACCGCGTTATTGATGGCCAAGCAGGCCTGCTTACAGGGCTTGGTTGTGGGGAGCCGCCGAGACCAGCAGGATTATGTAGCGGCACTGGAAGCTAATCAGATACAACCAATTGTTGACAAAACTTACTCCATGGAAAAGTTGGCAACGGCATTTGAGTACCAAGCCAGCGGATCGCATTTTGGCAAGATCTGTGTGGAGTGGTGACTTAACGGACCTCTGTATCCATGGCCGCACTTTTACCCCTTTATCGATCCTCACAGTGCGGCTTAAACAACCTATTGGGATTTCACCAGGTTACCATGGTCCTTTTTCTGAATATAACTTAGCAATTGTAACAAGGCCCCGTCTTTACCCTTCTTGTAGTCTTCCCAACTGGTCGTCATCGGTAAGTCAGGGTAAAGGGCATCGCTAGACGATTGTGTAAAGCCATAGTAGCGCTTCGAAATACTGATACTCCGTTTGGAATTTTTGAGCGTGAAGTGGTTAGTTTCAGAAGCGATATTAGGATCTGCCCCCGTGGGACTTCCAACCAAAGTGGCATTCAAGATTTGTTGATACTGTGCCGCATTGCTCATCGCCGCTGACTGGGTGCCCTCATCCGTCATTACAAAAATACCCTTGTGCCAGTCGAATTGATCCAGATCTTGAATACAGGAGGAGAGAATCAGTCCTACATAAAAGTCCCCGCCATGATTACCACGAAAATCTATTACAAGATTTCGAGCCCCGTTCTTACGGATGGCGTCAGTAATTTTTTTACACACCTTGCGCAGCTGTTCAAACTCTGGATAACTGTCAAAATCGAGATAAGCAATATCGCGATCGCCCAGAAAGGCCAGCTGAATGCCCGGCAGTTCAATGGCCGAAAAGTGAGTTTCAGGTTCCAATCTTGGATACTGAGTACTCAGTGCTGCAAATTTTTTCATGGTTACTGAATTCACATTTGCAGAGATAGACTTCCCGTTTTTTGTGAAATGAAAATTCACTGAATCAGGCCTATCACTAATACGAGTGCCATAGAGAAACTTGGCCACGGTGATATGAAAACTGAAGGAAAGTTTGTAGCTATAGGGGTTTTCAACGTAGTTTACATAGGGGGCTAGCCGCTTCTGAAGTTGCTGCAAGGTGTAATTATTGATACCGCTTAGCGTCGACCCCAGTAAAAATTTATATCCCGCCGTTGTGTCCACCACTTGAAGCTTTTCATCGAAATATTTAAACCGGAAAGGATAGTGTCTGTGCAGGCCAGACATAATATTATAAGAGGTATGCGCATCGCCAATACCCCGCATCACTCGCATGATTCCCACCTCCACTTCTGCTTCGTTCAAGTCCGGCAACTTCTCGATCAGCTTATCAACCTGAGAATCAAATTCTGGTTGCCCAATATTGGCGAAGGGATCGATATGTCGCGTTTTCACCAGATTCTGCAATTGACGAATATCTTCATTCCATAAACGCCTTTCCACAACATCAAGCGCATAGGCTTTACCGGTGAATACAAATAAACTGATACATAGGAGAACTCTGTATTTCATCCTTGATTCCTGCTGAAGTGGGACGGAGATACTCCAAACTGCCCCTGAAATGCTCTGCGGAAACTATCATAGCTGGCAAAACCCACTTGCCGCGCCACCTGTACCAGATTCTGGGATTCACAAGTGATCAAATCCCGCGCATGGTTTAATCGCAATTGGTTTAAATAGTGCCCCGGCGTGCTATTTAAATGTTGCTTGAATAGACGGGTTAGCTGGCGGTCACTTACGGCAATGCGTTCAGCCATATCAGAAACACTAATCGGCTTTGGGTAGTTTTCGGCCAACCACTCCAGCAATGGATTAAGTCTTAGACTGTCGCTGTACTGCACTTTTAACAAATCTGAGTATTGGGATTGCCCGCCCCTGCGCTGCAGGTAAACCACCAGATCTTTGGCCACGCTGGCGGCTATGGTGTTGCCTTGATCCCGGCGAATGACCTCTAAAGCCAGATCTACCCCAGACAATATGCCCGCAGAGGACCAAAATTTTCCGCTTTCGATAAACAGCGGGTCCTCTTCTACCTGATAGTTAACAGCCTGATCAGAAAGCTGCTGGCAGTGGCGCCAGTGGGTGGTGACGCGGTGTCCCTGCTCGGGGAATGTTTCAGTCAGTACAAAAGCACCTGTGCAGATACTCAGCACTCGCTCCGCACCATCTGCAATCGAGCGCAATGCATTGATCTGTTTGGGACCCAGCCGCAAGTGTCGCATTCCTGCCCCCCCACAAATCACCAGATAATCGATTTTTGGCAATTGGTAGATATCAAAATCCACTGATACTGTTTGCCCATAACAGGTTTTTACCGGAGCATCGCTCAACCCAATAAGGCAGCTTGAGTAGGCCTCACTGACAAAACTGTTTGTCTCCATAAAGGCATCGAGGGGGCCAAAAAGGTCTAAAGCCTGGAAACCATCGGCAATAAAAAAACCTATTTTCTTTGTCATAGTATCTCCTCTATAGCCCTATTCTATCCCCGCAGAAATGTCAGTAATGACATAATTACGACAAAAACAGACATTTGGTTTTTTTGAAATATTAATCTAATCAGGAGAAATAAATTAAATATCTACACACTATCGGAGATTGAAACTGCTACCAGTTGAGCCGTTCGAACAACATAGCAAATAGAAAATCCACAAGTCAGTAAATCTAGCCGGACAGTGACCAACAACCCACACCCTGTCTTTCTGATGGTATATCGATTGACTAACAAATTTATAAAATAGCAGATAGTAATTACATCAAAACTTGGTTTCGGACAACAAGTCCCAACTTGACTACTTATCACTCATATCAAGCCACAAAACTATAGAACTTACAGACATTAAGATTTTTCCGGACCAACGAACATATAAACATCAAATTCATTCAACGCTAATCACTGTAATTTCAATCAATAAAACAAAATTTTATTAACGTTAATCTTCGCCTAATTCGTTTAGTCACTTACAAGGCAAGTCTTTATCGACCGAAAACTTTACTTGTCTGCGTCCATCGAATGCCAAAATGGCGATTTAAAGGTACCGGCGCACCAAATACATTAAGCACAGCAAGGATATTTTAAATGAAGTTACAAAAGTCACCAGGACAAAAGAGAAAATCTCTGGTACGTACTATTTGTATTTTGCTCTTTCTCGCCTCCACATACTTGGTATCTGAGTTTTTTTCGCATGCAAACAGCGAAGCTTTACGCTGGGTCGAAAACCATCAGGCTCTCGATGCACAAATTCTAGAGCTAAATCAGGAGGAGGAAGAGTACCGTAATCGCAAGGGTAAGAAGCGCTCTCGTACTAACTACTATATGAGTTATAGCTTTACCTATGAGGATGAAACCTTTGAGTCTTCTGCAGAAATCACCAGAACCATCTTTGGTCAGTATGATGAAGGCCAGTCGATCGAAGTCTGGTACCCGCAAGATGATATTTACAACCACGAATTAGCTGTAAATGTTCAGAGAGAGCTAGAGAACAATACCCCCACAGGTAATTTAATTCAGGCAGGACCTATCGCCGCAGGTATATGCCTGGGCTTGTACTGGATTCTGACACTGCTGTTCGTTAGGGAGTCTAAGAAAGCATTACCTAAAGGGTTTTATACCGAAATTTCCTGGCTCGATATTGATGACCATTATCTGGTGGCCCTGGAAGAAGGCGAGCTCGTTTACTTCGATATTCATAAAAATCAAGCCAGTGCAGTACAGTCCGCGTACCAGCAAGGTAAGTCTCCCGAAGAGCTATACGCTTTAAGCAAATCTGAGAACGCGGCCCGTATCCCCCTCAATGAAATCAGTTCATTAAGTAGCAACCACAATTCAGATGTCATTACCATTCAACACGGGGATAAGACCCATTCCGTAGAGTTCCTGAATCAAACTGTGAAAGCGCATGCATTAGAACGTATTGAGAAAAGATTGCCCCAATCAATGGACTACCAGCTTATCCAGCGCTCACGCTTGCAAGCCACATTGCCACCGCTAATTATTGCCGCACTACTCGCCGGTATTATCTTCTGGCTGGATATGTTCATACTGCGTGTGATACTTGGTTTTGTGGGCCTAGCCTATGTAATGCCAAAGCTCATATCCCAGTTATTCAGCCCTACGGAAACACAGACATGGACCAAAACTGAAGATCTGCTTGCGAAGCAGGCCTAGCGATTATAGTGGCCGGCCCCCCGCTGGCCACTTCCCCCGGACACAGAAGCCTATCCCTACAGATCAGTCTCCGACTCAGCTATACTTCCCGGCAAAACCTTGTGTGGCACAGCGCTTAATCGCCAACCAGAGCATCAAAAGCTTATGGATCTTTCTTCAGTAGTCTTCGCTATGCTAACAACCGCGACTAGCCCTAATAGCTGCACGGATGGTATTGCTCTGGCAAGAGGCGTTGCCGCCATAGTCGAGGAGTACCCCTGGCTAAGCGCAAATAAGAGCGACTATATAGTACGCGCTTATCCCCGTATGTATCTGGTTCTGCCCAAAATACCCGGTGAGCAAACCGTCGGCAACGAGCAGCCCAATGCCCCGGTGGATAAAGAAACTTGCCAGGTTATTAATGTTTTTCTCACCAGCTAACAACGGGTTGAAAAACCCTACCCCAACTTTCTGAAACCGAGCTTGCGGCACATATCCGCAAGCCCTCAGAGATTCATCGAGTAGTTAAGCACTTCATTGACAGGCCAAGTATTACACCTCGAATCAACAAGCCAGGAGCTTAGCCTTGCTCTGCATAAGTCATTGTATTGTTATTCTCGTTACACTCATCAACAACGTCAGCAAAGTCAGCTGTTACTTCCAGTACAGCATCCGGATCAAATACCCAGTAACCCAAAGTAAATACAATGCTTACCGTACCGCCGGCTGGAATAGCTGGAGTCGCCTGGACATCATTGGATAGGGTATCTGGATCGACAAGACGAGCCTGACTCACAGGTGCAGCAAGGGCCCCTATATTGGTGATATCAACGACGATCATCGACTGCCCGGTGCCAGGATTCCAGATAGGATCATAGATTTGGCTCACGATTAGATCTGGCTTGTTGCAAACACACAGGCCTAGATTCCCACAATGACCGACACACTTGGCGATAGCAAAGGGGGCCAGCTGGC
>NZ_JALBWM010000120.1 GCF_023895975.1 Microbulbifer okhotskensis | reverse complement strand
ATACGGCTGCTGCAGCAGCCTAAAGGGTGATGCACTTCAGAGTTGAATGCAGGTGGTGTGAATATCTCGCTTGGCGAGCTGTATCGCGCTGGCTAGGCCCATACCGCTAGAACCGCCGACAATTAGTGCTACTTCTTTCTTCACTGAGTTATTCATATTGCTTCCTCGTTGAGGTATCTTCATTGCGTGAATTGAGTTTAGATAAAGTCCGGGTTGGTTGAAAAGTAAGCACAATTTGGTGTGGTAGTTACTTTTCGGTAAGTATTTATGAAAGCAGAGAAAAAAATGCTGTTACGAAAGAGTCCACCTAAAAAAAGTGCCAGAATGGTTGAGACAATTTATGGTTGTAAATGGTCTCTTACGGTCTACCAGCTCCTTGCCCGAGGAATAAATCGACCGGGGGAGATGGTTCGCAGTGTGGAAGGGTTAACTACCAAGGTGCTCAATGAATGCCTACGGAGAAATATGGATTTCGGCATACTGGAGCGGATTAGCTATGCGGAGATTCCTCCACGGGTGGAGTATGAAGTTACAGTATTTGGCGGGAAATTCATGAAAATTTTAGAGGATCTTGAAAAACTGCAGGAAGAAATTGATCGGTTGCAAGGCCATTAATAATCGTCCCTGACTAAATAGCTTTATAGTGTCAGGTTATTCGAGGTAAACTAAGTGTCTTAATGATACTTAGTTTCGCTGGATATGAACGAAGAAGATTATATAGCCCGCTATAAGAAGCGCAACTTTGATGCTCCTCTAGTCACTGTTGACGCTGTTTTATTCACCTACCATGAAAATACTCTAAAGACTCTTCTGGTGAAGCGTTCGGCCTACCCGGAGAAAGGAAAGTGGGCTCTGCCGGGTGGTTTTGTGTCTGAATCCGAGGATGATGGTCTGGAGGCTACCCTTATCCGAAAACTGAAAGAGAAAACGGGCGTTATACCGCCCTATGTAGAGCAGCTATATACGTTTGGAGGGCCGAGTAGAGATAGGCGTGGCTGGTCGATTACGGTGGCTTATACGGCGTTGATTGCTCATCAGAGTTGCGAAATCTCAATTGACACTGTCTCTGATGTCAATTGGCTGCCTTTTTCAAAAGTGTGCCAGTTGCCCCTGGCATTTGATCATCTGGATATTGTAAATAGGGCGCATGAGCGCCTAGTGCAAAAGGCGCTCTACTCAATTGTGCCAGCTTACGTACTTCCTGAAACTTTTACCTTGCCAGAATTGCAGCATGTACATGAGGTAATTATTGGCAAGCCGCTACAGAAAAAATCTTTTCGCCGTCGAATTGAGCAGGCGAATCTATTGGTGGATACCGGCGAGAAACGCGCTGAAAAGGGCCGGCCCGCAGCCCTCTATCGCATGAGGGAGGATTCTGCAGCTTACAATTTTATTCGAAACTTGGAACTTTAATTGTAAAATTCTATGTAGCTCTTAGGGCCAATTAAATTTCCACTTTAAAGGAATTAAAAAATATTGGATATTTTCCTGTCGATTTCTAACAGATATTGATATCCGTAAGGGCTAGATTCCAGGCCAGTGATTAAACTTGAGGGTATTTCTGAGTCATACTCCCTGGATAGAGAGGCCAATCCGCAGGCGATAGCGGCAACACTGTCGGTATCGCCGCCGAAATTCACACAAGCATGTAATAGCTCGGTGAAGCTGCGATTTTTTTGTAGCGCCGTATTGACGGCAGCTAAAGTTTCAAGAGCATCGCAATTAACTTTTCCCGACCAGTTGGACACCATTTTAATTTCAATGGTACTTTCAATAAACGGAACTAAATCTTTTATAGCTGCTTTCTGATGGATCAGTCCATGGGCCATTAAGGCCACTGCTTGGGCGGATAGAATTCCCTCTTTGGTGTTGTGTGTGATGCCGGCCTGGCATTTAGTCAGTTGCAATAATTGGTTAATATCTGGGATGACCCCGAGAGGTACTGAACGCATTGCTGCGCCATTTCTCTTGCTGTGAGGGCGGATTTTTTGTGTTAAGTCTTTACCGGAGTGGCAGCTATCGAGAAGCTGCTGAAATCCAGACGCGTATCCGAGCCGTGGATCTCGTTTGTAAGTGTGTACAAACGCTTGTGCAAAGTCAGACGCTAGCGGAGCTGGTTTTTCGAGAATGAGCTCGGCAATCGCCAAGCTCATTTGAGTATCATCAGTATAACAGCCGGCCTTAATACCTAGAGGATGCGCGATATAGCCGTTAACATGATTATTATGGGTAATTATTTCTCGATTACAGAATTCAAATCCGGCTCCATAAGCATCACCAATAGCAATTTCCAATAACACCCTTACTCTCCTATTAATCTGGCTATTGATTGACTTTAACTGGCAAGTGCTAACAGATCTCCTTTCTCGCTGATGGCCGCACGCTTACGAATAGCTTCCAGGTCTTGCTCGATAAGCAGTTTGCCATTGCGATAAACGATGTCTAATAAGTTCTGGCGGCCCCCGATATCTTGTTCACGTACGGTATAGGGCTTACCATCTGCACGATGTACCAGCGCTAAGCGTCCTTTCTTGGAGCGTTTGCCACTGTCAGTGGCTGGATCTTTGTACACATCGCGCCATAAACCATTTACCCTGACCGCACTCGCTTTCATGGCGAATTTCATGGTATCCCGATTGACTTTCTGCAGCAGCTCGCCGCCCATTCCAAAAGCAATATTATCGGCACTTTGTTTTCTGGCTTTCATCGCGCTGAGGATACCTTCAATGGTGTGCAGAGAAATACCATCTCCCTGCAGTACTCGAATATAGGGTGGGAGGACCCGGTAACCTTTGCTATTGATGGTGGCGCCGAATAGGCGCATTAACCGCTCAATAGTTTGGGTAACGATATCAACAGGATCACCGCTATCGGGGCGAATTACCAGAGTACCGCCATTGTTCTCTACACGCTCTTTTAATTCGCCACCCCAGATATTTTCAATGGCGCCCCATAGGTCATAACTGTCGCTGACTACAGCTACCAGACGGTCGTTGCCGGCGAACTGCTTGAGCATATTTTCATAGGCCCTGGCTTCCTGCTCGCGTCCCCAACTGGTCATAGTGCTGTGTTCTGCAGCAGGAATAGAGAATCCGGCCATGGGGGCCGCATAGTAGCGGCGCCCGGCGAGTATTGCCGCCATGGTATCGGTGCCTTGAAAATTGACCAGATGTGCGAGGCCGCCAATGGCTGCGGTCTCTTCACTACTGGCACCGCGAGCCCCAAAGTCGTGTAGTTTGAATAGCAGTGTATCGAGGTTTTCTGCAGTCTCCAGCAAGTATCTCTGGATGACTTTTTTGGCTTCACGGCTCTGTGTGGCCACGGTGGTGGGATACCAAACCGCGCGAAGCAGGGCGGTTTCAATATAGCTGGTCAACCAGAAGCACTGGGGGTCTGTGTTCACCACCTGAGCCAATACATTTTGTGTGGGGACAACACTGCCCTCGGGAATCGCCTGGATTTCGATGGGGAGGTAACCCTGATGCGCTTCCAGTATGTATTCCCATCCCCGTCGGTTAAAGGGTAAGCCGTGTGCCAGGCAGAGTTCTTCTGCCTCATCTATGTGCTCGGCATTAATCGGCGTTGTTAGATACTGCTTGATAAAGGCCTGCAGTCCAAAAAATACGGCCTCTTTAAATTGTCCACCGCGGCTCTCGATATAGCTGCTCACATACTGGGTACCTTGCGGATATTGCAAGTAATGACTGGTTTTGTAGCTGTCGACATTCAGGATCGGATTATAGTGATTCATCCCGGAAATCCTCCGTGAGGGGTTGTAGGCACCGGTCTCTCCAGTGCGTGGGCAATCATATTTAGGTCTTAAGGACACTAAGCTGGATCGATAGTGTCCTTTGGGCACTTAGTTGTCAATAGTCAGTGAGTATTTATTGGAAACTTCGTGAATGGCTCTTGGAGATGGGGGTAAACCTGTATTGAAGCAGGGCTTTGTGGTGTGAGAGCCGGCCAGTGGCCGGCTGCCTCTATTCAATGGGATATCAGGCACCACCAATTAATGACTGAATAATGTAATAGTGATCTTCGAATAGTTGCTGTGGAGCTAGTTCGGCGAGGGGTATCCAGCGAGCGTGACGAGCATCGTCTCCACCCTTGACCTTGGGCAACTGCTGGCTGGCCTCCAGCTCAATATAGTAGGCATGGGTTATGGTTCTGCCTCGTGCTGATCGATAGGGCTCATCAAATACAGCTTGCCGCCGGATTGACCCTTTCAGAACTGGGGTGGGGATTTTCAAGCGAGTTTCTTCCCGCAGCTCCCTCAGGCAGGCATCAATCAATCGCTCGCCGGAGTCAACAAAGCCACCGGGTAGTGCCCACAAACCGCGCCCCGGAAAGGCTCGCCGCTCAATCAGCAGGATATGTCCGGATTGGATTACAACCGCATCGACGGTGACATGTGTCGGTGGGTAGGGGGCTCTTGCCCAAGAGGACTTATAGCGCTGAATAAATGCCATTTCCTCACGTATTTCACCGTAGGCCGGATTTATTGCGATAAATTCCCTTAAAATATCGGCGGATCTAGCGGGTAGAGCACACTCATGCTTGAGCTTACTGAGCGCGCTTTCCGCTTCATCACTAAATAGCGCTTCGCGGATAGGGGTTGCGCTGATCTCGCTGTGGTTTTCCACACTCAGGGAATCCCACTGTGGGAACAGATTTAGATAGAAGCCCGTATGGTCTTTGTGGTGCCCGATCAGTGCGATCTTGGGAGGTCTGTGGGGAATGCTGTGGTGCGCTGTCACTATACCAGTGACGGAACTCTGTACATTGCGTACCCAGAGTTCATCGTTGTAGGGGACATCCATAAGTGGCAGACAGATCAGGCGCTTATTGTCATTCTCATTCAAGCAGCTTCTGATAAGTTGTTCGCGCTCCTGGTGGGTCCAGGGGTTGCGAGGGTTGCGCGGTTGATTGGCTGAACCAATCAGCATGATAAGGTGGTTGGCTTGGGCGAGGCCGTGCTCAACCACTTTCAGGTGCCCCGAGTGGAATGGCTGGAATCGGCCGATAAAAACTGCAAAATCGTAGTGCTGGGCCATAGCAGCAAGCTCCTTGCTGGGAGTTAAGCCTCGGTCTCTCCAAGGTCAGATGGGTAGGTGAGAAGCTATTATGTGTCTTATGGACACTAATGGCAAGTCTGTGCTTATCTAGAATTTCTCGCTGAGAATGCACGAAAGCGACCAAAATAGACTTGGGTTTGAATGTTGAGTCAATCAAGCCGTTATTGGAATTGTGGGTAGAAAACAAATGAGCCGCTGGTGGGTAGTATTTTTTTTGTTGTGCGCTCAAGCGTTTGCGGTAGAAATAAAGCCGTTTAAAACTGATGGCTGCAGTGCATTTCCTGATGGTACTTTTAACCAACATGAGTTGTGGTTGGATTGCTGTATTGCTCACGACTACGCCTACTGGAAGGGCGGGAGCTATAAAGAGCGGAAACAAGCGGATCGGGCTCTTGAGGTTTGCGTCGCTGGAACTGGAGAGGAAGAGGTCGCGCTGGTGATGTTAATGGGTGTTAGGCTGGGCGGAACTCCGTTTCTACCAACACCATTTCGCTGGGGTTACGGTTGGCCCTATCTGCGGGGTTACGAGGCACTTTCTGCGTCGGAGTTGCAAGCAATTCAACAGGCCGATGGCGATTTGTGATGCCCGGCCAGCGTAATAGGGTATTCAACAAATTAGAACGCTTGTGAATTAGTCATTTTCCACCAATTTGCTTGGATGAATTACCATGACATTCTTCAGAGTCACCCTTTGGGTTTGTATTTGTCTGAATTTATTGATTTTTGCTTACTTTGCCTTTCTCTCCGGCTGGAAAGTCGGGGTTCTGGAGGTCTTACTTGGGATTATCCTGGCCAATTTTCCCCTACCATTTATGATTAATTGGTGTGAACGTATGTCAAAAGATCTGCGGGGTACCTGGATTTATTTTATGCCTTATCTGATCCCTCCGTTGGTTGGATTGGGTGGGACTGCTGCCTATGTTTCAAGTGGTATCAATGGAATTAGCGGATTCAGCCTGTATTTATTGGTACCTATTGCACAAGCTACAGCGTTCTGGGTTTTACTGGCGATCGTGTTTTGTATTTATCCATTTATCGATAATATCGCTACCTCAGAGATTCACTCATTAAATATTGAGCCAAAACAGAAAGATCTACTGCAAAAGACCGAGTTAGAAAAAGAAGGTGTATAGTAGTTTCGACTGGGGTCAGAAGTGCGGCCTAGCCGATAGGACCCATCTGTAGGGTTTGAGAGTACCTCTCAGAAAATCCCTCCTTCAGCCACTGCATCAAGTTACGTACCCGTGCGAGTTGGTGGCGTAAGGGAGGGCACACCATCGATAATTCAGTGGATTCCGACCAGCCCGGTAGGATTTCAACCAGCCGCCCACTGTTAATATCAGCTTGAACATAGATATCAGCCAAACGGGTAACCCCGAGGCCGGTAAGAGCAGCTCGATGCATTACCCGACCACTAACCAATTTGGTGCTGTTGTCGACCTGTACTACCTGTTGGCTTTTGTCGCGGGTTAGTAACCATTGATCGACACTCCCAGAAATAAGTGGCACAGAAGCCAGATCAGCAGGTTTAGCGATAGGTCCGTGTTTTTGCAGAAAAGAGGGGCTAGCCACATAGCAGGTTTTGATGGAATGAAGTTTGCGCACGATTAAAGAGGAATCCGTTAGAGCGCCCATACGGATAACGAGATCGTACTGATCCTCAATCAAGTTTACACGTGTACTGGAAAAATCCAGGTGGACGCGAACCCCGGGATTGGCTTGCTGGAAGTCGATAACCAACGGAGCAATTAAATCCTCGCCAATCACCCCGCCAACGGCGTTGATGCGGATTTTTCCCTCTACGCCACCCTTTGATTCACAGGCCCACTCGGCAGCCGAGTCCAATTGTTGCATGGCCTGTTTACAGCGACAGTAATAACCTTCGCCGATCTCAGTAAGGCGCAATTGCCTAGTGGTGCGATAGAGCAATTGTATCCCCAGGGCAGTTTCCAGCTCGGTAACCAACTGACTCAGATTGGCCTTGGAATAGCCGTTATCCCTGGCTGCCGCGGTAAAGCTTCCGGCATCGGCTACCAGGATAAACGCACGTATAGCGCGCCACGATAGATTGTTCATAAAAGCAAAACAATGTTTTCTAATTGGTTTGGCTAATCATGGTAGTTGTAAAACCTATACTGGGTCCAACCAAATAGTATCGTCCATTGGGGCCCCCGTTGAAGAGAGAGTTAATATGTCCAAACCGTTAGTTGTTATTACCGGAGCCAGTTCAGGAATCGGGGCTGGCATTGCCAAGCGGATGTCCGCTGCCGGGCATCCGCTACTGATGTTGGCGCGACGCTTAGAGCAGCTTAAGGCTCTGCAGCTACCTAATACAATGTGTAGAAAGGTGGATGTGACCGATAGCGACGCCCTGCGAGGTGCTATCGGGGAGGCTGAAGCGCAATACGGTCCGGTCGATTGTCTGATTAATAATGCTGGTAAAATGTTATTGGGAAATATTGAGACTCAAAACCCTGCAGAATGGCGGCAGATGTTTGATGTTAATGTGCTGGCCCTGTTGAACGGTATGCAAGCGGTGCTGGAAGGAATGAAATCTCGCCGTACTGGCACCATTATCAATGTCAGTTCCATTGCCGGTGTGAAGAGTTTTATCAATCACGCCGCGTACTGTGGTACCAAGTACGCGGTTTCAGCTATTGGTGAAACCGTGCGGGAAGAAGTGGCATCCGCCGGAGTGCGAGTGATGACCATTTGCCCCGGCGCCGTAGAAACTGAATTACTCAGCCATACGACGTCTCAGGAAATCATTGATGCTTACTCACAGTGGAAAGCTTCGATTGGTGGTGCCGTTAATGCAGAGGATATCGCCCGCACTGTGATGTTTATGTATTCTCAGCCACAATATGTCAATATTCGAGAAATTCAAATTGCAGCAACTGGACAGAGTCAATAGCGACTTGGCTGGTAATGCTGGTTAGATGGCAGGAGATAGGTCCCAAATAAGTCGCATGAACAATAATAAGGGCTTAATATATCGCGCTCTCCCATATCCAATGCAATGGTCGGCTAACTATAGGTGACCGTTGCAGAGCGATTTTGGAAATAGTGGAAAGACATGGAGACCTCAGTGCGACGAATTACTTTATTAATGTGTTTGCTGTTATCTTCTGCAGTTCATGCAGAGGAAAATCAGGAAAAAGGCGTAGCGGAAGCAGCAAAGTCAGTGGTATCCGGCATCGTCAGCTTTAGCAAGGATCTGGTGGGTGGTGCCAGCGAAGGCGTAGCTGACGGGCGCAAGTCCGGGAAAAGTACCGATGGCGCTATACTAGTAAATACACATGACGATTTTATAGCTAACCTGGAGGCGAAAATTATAACAATAATATCCAGTGATGAGGGTGGTTGCTACGTTGAAATTGGCTTTAAGAATAATAATGAACTTCCGGTTAGATTAATTGATCTGAAAGAATCCGAAGCGATAATTGTTATTGATGAAGACGGCTATGCGATCAACTTGTTTAATGGCAGAGGAAATCCGGAAGAACTGACAATTCCCAGTAATGCTGGAAGAAAACAACAATTCTACTTTGCTACCAATTGGGATGAGGTCAAAGAGGTTCGTATACTGGGCGAAATAATAGAGCTCTAATATTTATCAAATAGGGATTAGGTAGAGAATAACCTCAGCTTACGTTACCCGGCCTAATCCGCTTCCTGAAATAGCTTTTGGATCGATGAAAAATCCAAGTCACTACCACCTCTCAGGTTGAGAATGCCATAGAGATTGCGAGCCAGTGAGCCGAGGGGTGTGTAACTTTTACTTTGGCTAGCGGTTTCCTGTGCCAGTCCAAGGTCTTTACACATCAACTTGACCATAAATCCTCCGGCATAATTATTACTGGCTGGAGCCTCGGGCATTACGCCAGGATAGGGGTTGTAATTTTGTACAGACCAATTACAGCCTGAACTTTTCGAGATAATATCGGTGAGTACTTTAGTATCAAGACCATTATCCGCACCCAGTTGTAATGCCTCCGCCGTACCAATCATATGTATCGCTAACAGCATATTATTACAGATTTTTGCGGTCTGGCCAGCACCTGCAGAACCGGCATAGAAAATATTACTGCTCATAGGTTCCAGGACTTCTTTGGCTTTGTCTACATCGCTGCTGGCACCGCCACAAATAAAGCTCAGTGATCCCTTTTCAGCCCCCGACACACCTCCAGAAACTGGTGCTTCGATAGCGTGCAAGCCCTTAATTTTTGCATCGTGGATTAAGCGCTTGGAGCTTGCAGCAGAGATGGTCGAGCAGTCGATAATTAGGCTCTTATAAGATATATCGTCAAGTAGCTTGTCGGTATCAATATATAAACACTCTACCGCCGCACCATTTGGCAGCATACTAACAACAAAATCTGCGTTATTTACGGCCTCTTGAGGGGAAGAACATTTTCCAATGCCCTTCGCAGCTGCCGCATTCAATAACTCCGTCACCGGATCAAAACCATTAACTTTAAAACCGGCTTTGATCAGATTAGTAGCCATCGGTGCACCCATGTGACCCAACCCCAAAAATGCTACTGTCTTTGCCATCGTATTCTCCTGCCGCAAAAAATTACTTGAGCTGTATCGTCAGGTTGGTGTGCTCTACCTGTTCAATATCACTGTCATACCAGCGAGCAGTAATGGTCTTTGTCTCTGTATAGAAACGCACGGCCTGCTTCCCGTAGGCGTGTTGGTCACCGTAAAAGGAAGCACGCCAACCGGTAAAACTAAAGAAGGGCAGTGGCACCGGGATGGGTATATTGATGCCCACTTGCCCGACTGATATCTCATGTTGGAATTTACGTGCGGCAGCCCCACTTGCGGTAAATATGGAAGTACCATTGCCATAGGGGCAAGTATTAATTAACTGGATAGCGTCCTCCAAGGAGTCGGCATTGAGCAGGCACAGTACAGGCCCAAAAATCTCATCGGTGTAGATAGACATATCCGGGCTGACATTGGCAAATAACGTGGGGCCTACCCAGTTACCATGGGGAAATCCTTCAACCGAGATATCAGAACCATCGAGCAAACAGTCGGCACCTTCCTCTTTACCCCTGGCGATATATCCTAGCACTTTCTCTCGTGCTGCGGCTGAAATGAGTGGCCCAAAATCAGCGTTCGGATCCTGCCAATGGCCGGGTTTGACTACCGACATGGCGTTTTTTATGTCTTCCAGCCACTGTTGTGTATCCCCTACCAATACAGCGACGGAAATAGCCATACAGCGCTGCCCCGCAGCTCCCACAGACGCGCCGACTATATTATTGATTGCCGCTGTCTTATTGGCATCCGACATGACGACCATATGATTTTTGGCGCCGGCAAAAGCCTGTACACGCTTTAGCTGTTGGGTGCCAGTTTGATAAATATGGCGTCCTACAGGCACCGATCCGACAAAAGAAATAGCCTTTATATCTGGGTGTTTCAATAGAAAATCCACTTGTTCCGGTCCGCCGTGTACAAGCTGCAGAACGCCTTCCGGTGCCCCAGCTTCCATAAATAATTCAGCGAGCTTACAGGGAGTGATAGGGTCCTGTTCAGACGGTTTCAGGATAAAAGTATTTCCGCAGGCAATGGCCATAGGAAACATCCACAGTGGAATCATTGCCGGAAAGTTAAACGGCGTAATGCCAGTACAGACTCCGATAGGTTGGAGGTAAGAGTAACAGTCAATTCCGCCAGCGACGTTCTCCATCGTTTCCCCCATCATCAGTGATGCGATATTGGCGGCATGCTCGACAACTTCGATCCCTCTCCATATATCTCCTTTCGCATCCTCGAACGTTTTTCCGGTCTCCTCACTGAGTATTCGAGCCAGAGATTCCTGGTTTTTTTTGAGAAGCGCTTGATAGCGGAGCATAATTCGCGCACGAACGGTAACCGGTGTATCACGCCATTGAACAAACGCCTCTTTGGCGGAGGTGACAGCGCTTTGTAGCTCCTCAGATGTTGTTAATGGAACCTGGCTTAGGACCTCACCGGTGGCAGGATTTGTCACTTCCAACCAATCGGAGCAGCTGGAGTTAACCCACTCTCCGCGAATGAGCTGGGGTAATTTTGACGGGATTGTTTTATTCATGTTTATCAATGCGCCGTGAGGTGGGTATTTTGCATCAACAGTTTAGGCGTAGACTGGATATTAACGAGGAATATAGCGCGCTTTTGTCGCTGGCCAAGTCCGCAGATTCGGTTGATTGCCTCCCGGTTCCAATACTGGGTAATACTGTGAAAGAGTTAATGATATTTAATTATTTTTCAGTGGGCAACACTTCGGACAGTTTCATGCAGCTATAGCCCCATAGTCACTGTACCGC
>NZ_JALBWM010000011.1 GCF_023895975.1 Microbulbifer okhotskensis | reverse complement strand
AGGCTTCGGAAAAAAGCCGGCTGGGATAGTGAAACTTTAGACAAGATAATTACAGTCACGATTTAAGCTGATTTATATGGGACAGCCCTGATACCGAGGCTCTGGCTAGCTATATAACACCGGCTTTCAATATAAACTTTACGGCTGTTGAGCCTGGTGGCATTCATTCAGAATTTGCCAATAGCGTACTGACACAACTAGAGCAAAGCTCTGGTTATCCCGAAGATGAATACCAGCCAGTATTCAATCACTACCTTGGAAGAATGAGGTCGAGGGCTCCACAGCAGGCCGCCCAGATTTACCAGACTGCCGACCAGGTTGCAGAGGTTGTTTTGCAGACGATCCAGTCTGAAGACCCTCCGGTCCGTATTAGAACCTCGCCCTGGGCCAATGAGTTCGGCTCCTACAAAACGGGTTTGGACCCGAATGGGAAAAAACAGCAGCAGATGGTGATCGAGAGTTTTCTTGCTGATCTCTAATTTGAGTATATTTTTCTGGGAGTGAAAAATAGGTCTCCAGTTATAAAATTTCCCCAGATTATTTTTTAGTCTATCTGTTTTATTGAGGCAACAGGTTTACTAAACAGCGAGCTTGGGCGGCGGCAGACGCCTGCACTGATTAAAGGTACAATGAGCGAAAGTTCTTGTTGGTTGTCCAGCTATGATCAATTCACCCGCGGCCATAAGTTGTAGTAACTGTTCAGTCAGGCGTTTGTGCCTTCCCGCAGGTTTAGCTCAGAAGGACATTGATCGGCTCGAGAATATTACTCGCAGGAAAAAATTGATTAAGGCGGGTGAAACCCTCTACCGATCGGGAGACCCGTTCCAAAATTTGTATGCGATTCGTTCTGGTAGCTTGAAAACGGTAGTGATTGCAGCGGATGGAGATACTCAAGTCACTCATTTCGCTCTCCCTGGCGAGCTGCTCGGACTGGATGCTTACAGCAGTCGGATCCATCCCAGTTATGCCGAAGCGTTGGAGGATAGTAGTGTTTGTCTGCTTCCGTTTGGTCATTTGGAAATTTTAGCTCAGCAGGTACCAGCCCTCCAGCAGCAGATTTATAGTCTATTTTCTGAAGAGCTTCGCCAGGAAAATGAAATTTTAATGTTGCTGGGTAAGCGTTCCGCAGATACACGCTTAGCCGCGCTGCTGATTAACATTTCCAGCCGTTATGCCCGCCGTGGTTATTCCCCAAGAGAATTTGTACTGTCAATGCCGAGAACGGATATTGCCAACTACCTGGGGTTAACTGCTGAAACGGTTAGCCGGCTGTTCTCCCGATTTCAACGCGAGGGCTTGATAAAAGTCAGTGGCAGAACAATTGAGATTCTGGACCTGTTGGCGTTGAGTGATTTGGCGGGAACCCACTGTGGTTATGAAGGCGAGCAGTAGGGCTTTCTAGTTTGAAACTGTCTGGTCAGCTGTGACGCTCATCCCTTGAATATGATGAAAATTTTCTCGGTTATTCTCTGAATTTACCAGGCGCCGCAATGCTGTCTGTTCCGGTACTGGCAGCGGCATATCGGCCAAAAATGCCGCCAATAGTGTCTTCTGGGCAGTGGTCCCTTTCTTCAAATTTTCCTGATAAGGTTGTAACAATCCCCTTCAGCCCTTGTTTCCTTTGGTTTTCTAGAGAGGTTAGTTGTTGCTCACTGACCTTTGCAGGCAGTGATGGAGGGTTGTTTTTGCTGGAAACTGTCTGGTAAGTCATAGTAGCCTTTCCCAGGTGGCACTATCAGAGTGCATCGCAAGTGATAAATGAGAGGGAAGGGATTGTATGCCTGTCAGAGAATTTGACTTAATTAAGATTTTTGCAGCGGAAGGAACGCAAGTCGGTGCAGCGCCCAACTTGGTTATTTCTGCTCACGGCGCCACCACTAAGCAAATCTTTTATCCCAAGGGGCATGGAGGGGATAACCTTTTCTTCTTTTCTCCGCATGGTTACTCTCTGAGTGATCCTGGCATTGCTAGTGTTCTGAGTGGCAACGCGAAATATCATGAGTGGATTGGCAAGGGGAAGGTTTGCCATAACTACACACTGAGTAAATATCAGGGGTATCACGGATCAACAACAGGGCAGGTTCTGGGCCGAGTCACCCGCCATTTTATTAAAGGTGAGAGCTATACTGACGTGCAAAAAGCAGTGGATAATGCGCACGAGCATAATGAAATGGTAAATACTCTGGACCCGAATAATCCGATGCACCAGCCGTATATAGCCAAAGGCGTTAAACCGGTTATGTCGGCGGACTTACTGACTATTCGCAATAGGGTAAAGATGGATGATCCCACTTTGGTGGATGTTCTGAATATTTTGCACAGAAATAAATTGCACTATGAAAATATCTACTGTTCTTTCTGTCGCAGTGAGGTGAGTTTCAATAACATTCTTATTGGTACACCATCTTGGGATAGTAAAATGCAGAGGCCAACCACGTAGTTGGTATTTTTTCAGCCCGTAATCTGACTCGAGATATAAATAAGATGGTGCCTGTACAGTGATTGATTCTAAATTAATTGCCGCTGCGGGTTCCCGTCTATAGGTCTAACAGGGATCTTTTGCTTAAGCCTGCTGCGGTGAAAATTCACGCCCTTTCTACATGTTTCCATATTTCTTTCTTGTTTTTCATATTTCTTCCGTAATTATCCGGTTGGCCCAAATATTCCCTCAGGATGTCCCTGTTTTTTTCAGGGCCAAAAATTTCCTCTTCGTAACTTACATCTAAAATCATCGAATAAAACTTGAATGTGAACAGTTGGTCATAGCAGCCTGTTGGTACGATTGTTTTGTTTGCGGCTTTCCCCTTATTTTCGAATTCGCTGCTAGATAAGTAGGTGTCAAATGCCCGTAAGAGAATATGATTTAGTTAAAATTTTTGCACCGGAAGGGACTCAAATTGGAGATGCGCCGGACCTTGTGATCTCTGCCCATGGTGCAGCAACCAAGCAGACTTTTTATAACAAGGGGCATGGTGGGGATAACCTGCTCTTCTTTGCCCCTCATGGCTATACGTTGGAAGATCCAGGCCTCGAAGGTGTGGTGAGTGGACGAGCAAAATATCACGAGCATATTGCCAAGGGAAAAGTGTGCCGTAACTACACCCTGGCTAAATTTCAGGGCTATCATGGGTCCACTGCTGGGCAGATTTTTGGCCGCCTATCGCGTCCATTTGTTACTGATGATGAGAGCTACACCCAGATTCAGGCAGTTGTGGATGAAGCTCACAAGCACAATATAAAAGCCGCTAGAAATAAGGCGTCACTACGAAGATATGACTTAAATGATCCGTTCCAGAAATCCTTATATGATGCAAAGGTAGGTGCTTCACTGTATACGCAAAAATTGGAAGTTAATTTTTTAACGATTCGCAATAGGTTTGGTAAAGGCAGCCCGACTCTGGTCGATGTTCTCAATATCCTGCATCGAAACCGACTGCACTATGAGAACATTTACTGTTTTTTCTGCCGTAATGAGTTGAGCGCCGGTAACATTTTTTTGGGGGCCCCTTCCTGGGGCAGTAAAAAACGGAAGGCGAATACTTAGAAATACGTGTGGCTGGGTAATTTGTGCATAAAAAAGGGGGGCGTAAACGCCCCCTTAATCCACTACTTATCAGGAGTGTGTGGAGAAAGCTAAATCCTTTTCATTTTCCTTGTGACCAATTTCCCTCTTCCTTGTTTTTTGTAGCCAATCCATGGCTTCTTGTTGCTGTTTGAAATAGCGAATTTCACCATTGACAAACCAGCCCCCGACTTTTGTGGCTATTTGCTGCCACTCCTCATCCCCAAGCACGGCGATATGTGAGAATTCATTGCCGTGTTTTAACGCCAGCTTGAATTCATCCCAAATCGCGTACATACCCCAGCCCTCGAAATCCTGCAGATCAATTAACAACTGAACTTGAGGCTTTTTAACGCCCTCCAGAGCATATTCCAATAGTGGTACTATATGCTCATAATCCTTGTGGGTCAGTTGGCCAATTGCTTTTATATATAGAAAAAAATCCTCGTCGATACGCTCTATACCGATGGAAATACCGTGACGTTTTGTCTGCATGTCGGTTTCTTCCCTAAAAGCTAATTTATTTAAGCGAGAGCTTGTTCTGGCGCCTTAGCTTGTGTCAGGTGCTCGTGCAAAGATTCGTATATTTTTCGGATACTATGATCAAAATATTTAGTATTGAGTTCGTTTACCTGTTTTTGAATAGTTATCCAGTCGGAAAGATCCAGGTACTGTTCAATCTGAGGAAATATAGCGGTATTTTCCAGATTCATATGACTGCGTTGTAGCTTTAGAAAACTAGTGCAGGCTCCCTGTAACACTCTTCGCTCAACTGTTGCGTCATTGGCAATTGCATAAAATAAAGCGCACATATGCTTGGTGTTTAATGCTATTTGCTCATGCTGCATCTGTGCTTCATAAATCGATTTTTTATCGTGAATCGGTTTTGTCAATAACCGGGCAAAAATTAGATCTTCAATCGGGTGATGATATTGGTCCGGATACACGGATAAATAATCCAGTGCATCAAGGATCAGTGAGAGGGTACTTGGATCGCGATCAGTACGGCCAAAAAGATCGAGGAGTAGCTGCTCGAAGGCATTGAGCAGTTGCTGCATTTGTTTGTGGTCACAGCACAGTTGTCGGTAGATGGTATTCATCTCAGACCTCCGCGATTAATCAATGCACATATTGTTGTCAGGAGAGCAAAGGCGGAGTTGATTTGGATCAAGTCAGGCGTACTTAATAGCACGATAGGTAGAATTCCGCGATATCTGGAGATTCTGCTGTAGAGGCCATGCCCTCGAATCATGCGGCTGAAGGGGATAGGTTCTGCTGGATAGGTGATGCGGGTAGGTAATGCAGGTAGGTAATGCAGGTAGGGCGGTGCCAAAAAAATCACTTGTACAAAATACTGACAGGCCCGAGTGTGTAACGGTGTATTTGACCCCCAGGAAAATCATGCCTATTTTCACTGGGTCCCTTCTGCAGCTTTTTCTTCTCTCGATAGCGCTTCTTCGATCGAATTTAAGGGGGGCGCCTCTGAAATTTCTTGTTTAAACAATTTTTTGGCTGTGTGTTGATGCACATTTGGAAGCTTTGGGTTTTCCTCGCTGTTTCTGGCGGGTCAGACTCGAGCCCTGCCGGCTGATAAACCTGTCTTTGCGGGGCGCTGTATTCATATGCAGCCGCACAGTTGAGCACAACAGTGTGAGGAGTACTAATGAGCAAAATTCGAAAATGGGCGAGTTTGTTAGCTTTGATCATTTCGCCTGGTGTGATAGCTGAGGGCACGTATTGGGGAGCTGTAGCAGGTTTGGCGGATTTTGATTTTAGCGGCGTCGACAATCCGGTCAATCTCGGTATTCGGACGGGCTACACCCGCTCGTCGGGTTTAGGTGTCGAGGTTGAATACATGGGGTCTGTGTTCAGCGGCGAGGCTCAGGTCTATGGTCGGGGAGAAGATGTCGAGCTACAGTCTTTGGCCGCTTATGCGACTTACCGAACCGAAGGGGACTGGTATATCAAAGGGCGACTGGGCGCTCTCTATGAGGATGTTTCAGTGGGCCGTAAAAGTAGTGATGATTTTGGGGTTAGTGTTGGGGCCGGCGTGGGTTTTAAATTGAGCGAAAATTATCGGCTGGAACTGGAGTACACCATGATTGAAAAGGATATTGGTTTTTGGTCTGGAGGTTTCAGCGTACGTTTTTAGTCGATCCGCTGCCTCTTCGCCCGGCCTTTGACCGGCGGCGAGAAACTTGTTTGAGATCTTCCTGCAGTGCTCCGATTTTCCCGTGTGAGCAAACACTTGTACTAACCCTGCCTAGGTCTATAATCCGCGCCCTTTTATCAGTTTTCAGTATGTGAGGTGAGAAAGATGCGCTTTAAGTCCAAGGCCTTGGCTGCAGCTGCTGCCCTGTTGTGTTCTGCCTTTGTTCAAGCAGAAGGTGCCTATGTGGGCGGTGTGTTTGGTGTGATGAATGTTGATGACGCAGGCGACAGCCCTCTGAATGCGGGTGTCCGGGCCGGTTATGCCTGGGGTTCTGGGTGGGGCATAGAAGCTGAGTTCACGGACTCTGTGGTTGAGGGCGAGTACGACGTCTATTGGTACAACTTGGAATACTCCCTTGCCACACAAGCTGTCTACGCTACTTACCGTTCAGAGGGCGATATTTATCTGAAAGGACGCCTTGGTTATTTACACGAAGAACTGGAAGTGGATGGCTGGGGCGAAGAGTATACTGATAGCGGTATCTCCGCAGGTATTGGGGCCGGTTTTAAGCTGACCGACAAGGCAGTTTTTGAACTGGACTACACCCTTATTGAGACAGATGTGGATTACTGGTCTGGTTCTGTGGTGTTCAATTTCTAAACATTTCCTGTGGGGCGCGGCAATCTGACTGCGTCTCCGCATTTGCGTATTCATGCTTGCCTTGGTGTACAATGCGCGCCTTTCTAAAATGCCCAGGATGCATTGAGCTGTAGGGCCATCCCGCTGGGATATTTCTGGTCCAACTCCTAAGCCTGGGCGCTGTGGTATCGAGTTACACAAGCCTCTACTCAGCCCGCTTTACCGAGGGAACACCATGTTTGATTCATCTGTCACTTTAGCTTCTTATGATCCAGAAATTTGGGAAGCCATCCAGGAGGAAGACTCTCGTCAGGAAGACCATATCGAGTTGATCGCTTCTGAGAATTACACCAGCCCAATGGTGATGGAAGCACAGGGCAGCAGCCTGACCAACAAGTACGCCGAAGGGTACCCCGGCAAGCGTTACTACGGTGGTTGTGAGTTTGTGGACAAAGTGGAGACCCTGGCGATTGAGCGTGCTAAGGAGCTGTTCGGGGCGGATTATGCCAATGTACAGCCGCACTCCGGTTCGCAGGCCAACGCTGCAGTTTACCTGGCGCTGTGTGCTCCCGGTGATACCGTGCTGGGTATGAGCCTGGCTCACGGCGGTCACCTGACTCACGGGGCCCGCGTCAACTTCTCTGGCAAGATTTACAACGCGGTACAGTACGGTTTGAATCCGGAAACCGGCGAGGTAGATTACGAGGAAGTTGAGCGACTGGCGCTGGAGCACAAGCCGAAGATGATTGTGGCCGGTTTCTCTGCCTACAGCCGTGTGATGGACTGGGCACGCTTCCGTGAAATCGCCGATAAAGTAGGGGCCTACCTGTTTGTGGATATGGCGCACATCGCCGGTTTGGTAGCTGCAGGCGAATATCCGTCCCCTATCGCTTGTGCCGATGTGGTGACGACTACAACTCACAAAACCCTGCGTGGTCCGCGCGGTGGCATTATCCTGGCGCGTGCCAACGAAGAGATCGAAAAGAAACTCAATTCTGCGGTATTCCCCGGTGGCCAGGGCGGTCCTCTGATGCATGTGATTGCGGCAAAAGCAGTTTCCTTCAAAGAGGCGATGACCCCAGAATACAAGGTTTACCAAAAAAAGGTTGTGGAAAATGCTCGCGCTATGGCGGAGACCTTCCTCGATCGCGGTATTAATATTGTTTCCGGTGGTACCGATGATCACCTGATGTTGGTTGACTTGATTGGCAAAGAGTACACCGGTAAAGATGCCGATGAAGCCTTGGGCAATGCCAATATTACCGTCAACAAAAATGCGGTCCCCAACGATCCGCGCTCCCCGTTTATTACCAGCGGCCTGCGTGTTGGCACCCCGGCGATCACCACTCGTGGTTTTGGCGTGAAGGAGACCCAACAGCTGACTCATTGGATCTGCGACCTGCTGGATGCACTGGAAAAAGGTGATGTGGAAGCGACCATTGCCGAAGTGAAAAAGAAAGTTCTGGGCATCTGCGCAGAGTTTCCCGTGTATAAAAAAGGCTGATCAGCTCAGCTGATTAAAAAGCGGCTCATAGAGCCGCTTTTTTTATGCGTCGGGGGCGGGTTTCCTCCAGTGACCGCTGCACTGTGGTTGTGCGTACTGCGGTCACACAGTGCAACGGCTGTGGTAAACTGCGGCCCATTTTCCACTCCGGGGATAATCCCACATGCACTGTCCGTTCTGCAGCGCAGAAGAAACAAAAGTCGTCGATTCCCGATTGGTGGCCGAAGGCGATCAAGTACGCCGTCGGCGCGAGTGCCTGGAATGCCACGAGCGCTTTACCACATTCGAAACCGCTGAATTGCTGTTGCCGCGAGTGATCAAGCAAAACGGCCAGCGCGAGCCCTTCAACGAAGAGAAGTTGCGTGCGGGTATTCAGCGCGCCGTTGAAAAGCGCCCGGTCAGTATCGAGCGGGTAGAGTCTGCGGTATCCCAGATTAAGCATGCCCTGCAGGCGACCGGTGAACGTGAACTGCCGGCGCGTGCTATTGGTGAGCTGGTGATGGAGCAGCTGCGCGACCTGGACCAAGTCGCTTATGTGCGCTTTGCTTCGGTCTATCGCCGTTTCGAGGACGTCAGTGAGTTTGGAGAGGAGATTGAGCGCTTGACCAGTAAGGGATCGAATCCAGCATGAGCCAAACTGTTGTACAGAGTGCAGAAGCATTGATGGTCCGCGCTATCCAATTGGCGGAACGGGGTCTCTATACCACTATGCCCAACCCGAGAGTGGGCTGTGTGATTACCAATGCGGAAGGCACAATTGTCGGCGAAGGTTGGCACCGACGCGCCGGTGAGCCCCACGCTGAGATTGAGGCGCTACGCGATGCTGGCGAGGGCGCTCGCGGGGCTACTGTGTATGTCACCCTTGAGCCCTGTAGTCACACCGGCCGCACCGGACCCTGTGCCGAGGCGCTGGTGGACGCCGGCGTTGCCCGGGTGATTTATGGTATGCAGGACCCAAACCCAAAAGTGGGCGGTACGGGGTTGCAGCGACTGCGCGACGCCGGAATTGAAGTGGAAGGCCCTGTTCTGGAAGAAAAGTGTCGCGCACTCAACCCGGGTTTTATCAAGCGTATGACCCTGGGTCTGCCACTGGTGCGGAGTAAGTCGGCAATGAGTCTGGATGGACGCACGGCGATGGCCAGCGGGGAGTCCAAATGGGTTTCGGGCCCCGCTGCACGCGCCGATGTGCAGCGCCTGCGCGCCCGTAGCTGTGCCATTGTTACCGGTGTCGAGACAGTGCGCCGCGACAATCCTAACCTCAATGTGCGCGCCGGCGAAATGTCGCTGGAATCGCTGGTTGCGGAGCAGGCTGCCGAGGTGCAACCGCTGCGCGTGATTGTCGACAGTCAGCTGCGCACTCCGGCAAAAGCCTTTATTTTGCAAGGGGACGCCCCCACATTGGTGTGCACCACTGAACGTGCTGCGGCGGAGCGTCGCGAGCGCCTGGAGCGAGCTGGTGCCGAGGTGCTGGTATTGCCACAGGATAAAGAGGGACGAGTGGACCTACTGGCAGTTCTCAAGGAATTGGCAAAGCGCCAATGCAATGAGGTATTGGTAGAGAGTGGAGCCACTCTGGCGGGTGAATTTTTGTACCGCGGCCATGTTGATGAGCTGATTGTCTATTTGGCTCCCAAAATATTGGGTAGTACAGCGCGGCCACTTTTCGAATTGCCTATCGAGCGGATGGGCTCGATGCTGCCGATTACTGTTACTGATATGCGCGCTGTCGGCCACGATTGGCGTATCACTGCAACCACTGATATCGAGCGCTGATGTTTACTGGGATTATTGAAACTGTTGGCGAAATTGCTGAGCTGAAACCTCAGGGCGGCGACCTGCGTGTGCGTGTGCGCAGCGGTAAGCTGGATCTGATCGATGTGCAGCTTGGCGACAGTATCGCCACTAACGGCGTCTGCCTCACGGTAGTGGACCTGCCGGGGGATGGTTACTGGGCGGATGTTTCCGCAGAAACCCTGGATGTGACCTCTGTGGGCCGCTGGAAAAAAGGCGACCGGGTTAATCTGGAAAAGGCGCTCACACCTCAGACCCGCCTGGGTGGGCATATTGTCAGTGGTCATGTCGACGGCATCGGTGAGGTAGTGTGGCGTAAGTCCGAAGCCCGCGCCGAGCGCTTCCGGCTGCGCGCGCCCGATAATCTGGCTCGCTATATTGCCCACAAAGGTTCTATTACCGTAGATGGTACCAGTCTCACGGTGAATGCGGTGAATGCGGTGAATGCGGTGGATGGCGCCGAGTTCGAACTCACGATAGTGCCGCACACCCTGCAAGAAACGATTATGGCCACTTATGCAGCTGGCACCCGGGTTAATTTGGAAGTGGATCTAATCGCGCGCTACCTGGAACGGTTACTCCTCGGCGATGAGGCGGCCAAGGCCAGTGGCGGCGGTATGACACTCGAATTTCTCGCCCAAAACGGGTTTTATAAGCGTTAGCGCTACATCGCGTCGGCACTGCGACAACAGCGCGATAACTGCTCAATTTGCAATTGATAAATTTATCCAGAGTTAACCATGGAACTAAATACGGTTGAAGAACTGCTCGACGATATCCGCCAGGGCAAAATGGTCATCCTGATGGATGATGAAGATCGTGAGAACGAGGGCGACCTGGTGATGGCGGCGGAGCAGGTTCGCGCCGAAGACATCAACTTTATGGCGACTCATGGCCGGGGTCTGATTTGTCTGCCGATGTCAAAAGAGCGCTGTGGGCAGCTGGACCTGCCGCTGATGTCACGGGATAACGGAGCACAGTTCAGCACCAACTTCACCGTGTCCATTGAGGCAGCGGAAGGCGTTACCACGGGTATCTCAGCGGCGGACCGCGCCCGCACGGTGCGCGCGGCCGTGGCGAGAAATGCCAAGCCCAGTGATATCGTTCAACCCGGCCATATTTTCCCGATTATGGCCCAGCCCGGCGGTGTACTGAGCCGAGCTGGCCACACTGAAGCGGGTTGCGATCTGGCGCGCTTGGCAGGCTTTGAGGCCGCAGCGGTGATTGTCGAGATCATGAACGAAGACGGCACTATGTCGCGCCGTCCAGATCTGGAAAAATTCGCCAAAGAGCACAACCTCAAAATTGGTACTATTGCCGACCTGATCACCTACCGCGCTTTAAATGAAAAGACGGTAGAGTGCGTAAATGAGCGCAAAGTGCGTACCGAGTTTGGGGTATTCAAGCTGCGCACTTATCTGGATAAGGCTCGCCGCGAGCGCCATTTCGCGTTTATCAAAGGTGAACCCACTCCTGAAGCACCGACGCTGGTGCGAGTGCATGTCAGCAACACCTTGCGCGATGTGCTCACGGTTCAGCGTGGCGATGAGAAATTTATCCCCTGGACTTTCCGTCGCGCCATGCAGCGTATCGAGAAAGAGGGCAAGGGTGTCGTGGTACTAATCTGCCACAACGAGACCACCGAAGAGATCGAAGAAAGTATTGACTGGCTGATCAGCGGCAAGCAGCAGCGCCCCAGTCAGGATCTGGTGTACAAGCAGGTCGGCACCGGCTCACAAATACTGCGCGATCTCAAAGTGCGCAAAATGCGTTTGATGAGCGCACCGTTTAAGTTCAGCGCCATTTCCGGGTTCGACTTAGAAGTTGAGGAATACCTGAACGTCGAAGAGTAACAGTACAAGCCTCTCCAGTTCGGTTCGGTTACCGGGGGGCGCAAAAGAAATACGGATTGAAAATTATGAGCACTATTCAAGTGATCGAAGGGGACTTCGTCGGCAGTACTGGCAAATACGCACTGTTGGTGAGCCGCTGGAACAGTTTTGTGGTTGAGAGCCTGAAAGACGGTGCGCTCGACACCTTGCGTCGCAAGGGTATCAAAGATGAAGACATCACCATCTACTACGCACCGGGTGCATTCGAATTTCCACTGGCTGCGCAGAAGTTGGCTGAAAGCAAGAAGTTCGATGCCATTATTGCTCTGGGTGCGGTCATTCGTGGTGGCACCCCGCATTTTGAATATGTCGCTGGCGAGTGCACGAAAGGTTTGGCCCAGGTGTCTCTCAATACGGGTATCCCCGTTACGTTTGGCGTGCTCACAGTGGATTCCATTGAGCAAGCGATCGAGCGCTCTGGCACCAAGGCTGGCAACAAGGGTTGTGAAGCTGCTGAAACCGCACTGGAAATGGTTTCCCTGCTCGGCAAAATTTAATTGCCCGCGCGCTGGCCGAGGGTCGGCGCTGCCCATTCTGTGAAGTATCTACCGGAAAAGACAATGACCGTAACTGCATCCACCCGCCGCAAGGCGCGTCACTACGCCATGCAGGCCCTCTACCAATGGCAAATGGCTGGGGCCAGCCTCAATTCGATTGAAGCAGAGTTTCACGCCGACAACGATATGAGCAAAACCGATGTCGCCTATTTTCGCGATATTTTCCACGGTGTGGCCAAAAACCTCGACGAAGTGGAAGGTGCTTATCGTTCGCACTTGGACCGCAAGGTGGAAGACCTGGACCCGGTATCCCGCGCGCTGTTGCGTATGGCTACCTACGAGTTGAAAAGCCGTGTCGATGTGCCCTATAAAGTCGTAATTAATGAAGCGGTGGCACTGGCGAAAAAATTTGGCCCCACCGATGCTTTTAAGTTTATCAATGGCATCCTGGATAAGACCGCTGCGGATCTGCGCTCAGCAGAGGTAGCCGCAGACAAGAAAGGCTGAATCGAAGATATGTCCAAAGCGCTGGGGGAGTTTGAGATTATCCGTAACTACTTCGCCCGCGCGCCGCAGGGTGAAGGCGTAGCCCTTGGCATTGGCGATGACTGTGCTCTGCTGCAGGCACCGCCCAGTGGACAGCTGGCCACCTCAATGGACACCCTGGTTGCGGGTCGCCATTTTCCCGCAGATGCCGATCCAGCCATGATTGCCAGCCGTGCGCTCCGCGTGAATATCAGTGATTTGGCCGCGATGAACGCTTCCCCTCTCTGGTTTACCCTGGCCCTGACCTTGCCGAGCAGCGATGCCGTCTGGTTGAAAAAATTTGCGGCAGGTCTACTTGAAACTGCGGGGCAATTCGGCATTTCTCTGGTGGGGGGCGACACCACGGCAGGGCCTCTTTCGATCACAATCCAAGTGATCGGCCACACACAAAAACCTTTGCGACGCGATGGTGCATCCCCCGGCGACAGTATTTATGTCAGTGGCCCGCTGGGTGCGGCTGCAGCAGCTCTGCCTGTTGTTTTGGCTGAGCGAGAAGTGAGCGAGGCTATTCGCCGCGAGGCTGAGCAGGTTTACTATTTCCCCGAACCGCAATTAACGACTGCTACTGCGATTGGCAAATTTGCCACCAGTGCGCTGGATATATCCGACGGATTACTCGGTGATCTCATCCATATTTGTGAGGCCAGTGGTGTTGCGGCGGAGGTTAACCTGGATGCTTTACCGATAGCGCCTTTAGTGCACCAGCTGGCCGCAGACAATGCGATTGAACTGGCGGCGTGCGGAGGCGATGACTACCAGCTTTGCTTTACCGTGCCCGAAGCAGCCGCCGGGCAAATCAATCAACTGGATCTGGCTGCTGTGCCTATCGGGCGACTCGTACAGGGGGAGCCACAGGTGCGCTGTTCCTATCGAGGGCGTCCCTGGGTGGCTCCGTCGCCGGGCTACCGGCACTTTTAACCCTGAGTCACAGCGCCCTTGTGAGATTTGAATAGAATGAGCAACATCAACCCGACATTTTCTCAGCTCTTGCGCGATCCCACCCTGTTGCTGGCTTTCGGCTTCGGTTCCGGGCTGGCACCCAAGGCACCGGGCACGTTTGGCACCCTTGCAGCCATTCCTTTTTGGTGGTTGATGCAGGATTTGTCGCCTTTCTGGTATTTGGGCATCGTGTTTATTACCGGCGTGGTAGGCTGCTACTTGTGTGGTTCTGCGGCAAAGAAAATGGGGGTCCACGATCATGGCGGAATCGTTTGGGATGAGATGGTGGGCTATTGGCTCACTATGTTTATGGCGCCTGCCGGTTGGGCCTGGGCACTTTACGGTTTTGTACTTTTCCGGTTGTTTGATATTGCCAAGCCACCCCCAATCGGCTGGGTCGACCGACGTGTACAAGGTGGCGTTGGAATTATGCTCGACGATATACTGGCTGCTGTTTACGCGTCGCTGTTGCTGCAATTAACCGCATGGCTAATCGGCGCTTAGCTTGATAGGGAAGGTCAATGCGAAGTTTTTATGTAGTTGTCTTTAGTTTTTTATTGGCTCTGGGTGCTCAAGCTCAACAAGTGCAATTAAAAGGTTTGTTTGGCGATAGCGCCTTGCTGGAGGTCGATGGCCGACAGCGAATTCTCAAGGCAGGACAAAAATCCCCCGAGGGCATCACTCTCCTTGAGGCGACAACCCGATACGCTCGGGTCAGTATTGAGGGGCGTGAGCAGAAGCTGACCCTGGAAGCTCCTATAGCGGCCAGTTTTGCCCAGGCTGCACGGGCGGAAGTACGCCTTGCCGCAGACAGTCGTGGTCACTATATGACGGATGCCTGGGTTAATGGCCTGCGAGTCCCTATGATGGTGGATACCGGGGCTACCAGTATTGCGTTTAACTATCCCACCGCCCGTCGCCTGGGTCTAAACCTGAATACTGCAGAAGAAATCAGGGTTTCCACCGCAAACGGGATTACCAGAGCTTACCGATTGAATCTGAACAGTGTCACCATTGGCGGAATCAAACTTCACAATGTCGATGCAACTGTACACGCCGATGACTTTCCCAGTGTAGTGCTCCTGGGCAATAGTTTTCTCAGTCGAGTTGATATGGAACAGCAGCAGGGCGTGCTGTTATTGCGCGCCCGACACTGATTTTAAGAGGTATTAAGTTGACCATTCGTTATGTGGAATCCTCGAAATTGCCCACTTCCTGGGGCATGTTTGAGATGCACGGTTTCGAGGAAGTTGAAACCGGTAAGGAGCACGTGGTGCTAACCATGGGTGACTTCGATACCGAAGAGCCCCTGCTGGCCCGGATTCATTCTGAGTGTCTGACAGGGGATGCCCTTTTTTCTTTGCGCTGTGATTGCGGTGCTCAGTTACAGCATGCGATGCATCGCATTGCGATGGAGGGACGCGGTGCGATTTTTTACCTGCGCCAGGAAGGCCGTGGCATCGGCCTGCTGAATAAGATTCGCGCTTACCATTTACAGGATCGCGGTGCGGATACCGTGGAGGCCAATGAGCAGCTCGGCTTTGGTGCCGATATGCGTGATTACTCCATTCTCACGTCGATGATCGAGCACTTGGGTATCCACTCTATTCGACTGATGACCAATAACCCGCGCAAAGTGAAAGCACTGCAGGATTTGGGCATCGAAGTTTCTGAGCGTTTGCCGCATCAGTCCGGGCGCAACCCGCACAATGCCAAATATCTATCCACTAAAAAAGGCAAGCTTGGCCACTTGTTTGAAAATGGTGACGAAGAGAGTGGCGAGGCCGGTTAGGGTATTGCTGGCACTGCGCTAGTAGATTGCGCAGTGCTCGGCGCAATCTACTAGCGCACTAGTTTGGACGGTTCCACGACGGCCCATTTGCGCCCGCTGCCAATTGGCGCTTTCTGAGAGTGTACTGGTATTTCACCGCCGACAGCGATAACAAAAAAGCCATAATTCTCAGCATTATTTCTTGCAAAAGCTCTTTGGGTATCGTTACCACTTGCCAGGGCTAAAGCGTTGACGCGCCCATAGCAAGAGCCGTTGGGAGCATCTTTTGTGCCAGCTGCCAAGTGTGACAGTTCATGTACAAGCGTTTCAATTTGTGTTTGGCAATTGCTTTGAATGCGTTTTAGTGAATTAAAAAATCTGTCTGTCAGATCAATCTTAACGCCGTTTATACTGCTGTGGTCTTTTCTTTGTTTGTAGCTGCTTTTGCCGATACTGGTAACGTGTGTTGCCATCGCGTTGGTATTGGAACCCAGAGTAGCGTGAGCATCGTTGAGGGTAATGGGAAGGTTGTTGATATAAAAATTCATACGATAAATCTTTGCTGAAACCTCCTCCATCTCCTCTTTGGAGGCGATACCAAACCATTTTTTAAATAGTGTTTTTGTCTTGTCGTCCCGGTTCGACATGCCTTTCTCTGCCAATGAAATACAGCTGGCTGTGCGCCTGAAGCAGTCCCTTGCGGTAGCCTCGCGCTGTTTGTCGGTAAATCCGGTGTAAGTTTCCATATCTGCTCCCTGCCTGTTTATGCTGCTTAATATTTATTGGCTACTTCGCTTAGGTACCCACTTGGGTTGTTTGGTTTTATTTGAGCAGGCCCCGAGTGGGGACCTTTATGGGTTTCTGCCTGTTGTTTATTGTTGTATGGCAGCTCTCATTTTATATCGGAGGTTAATTATAAAGTTGAATCTTCAGATGAGGTGTGGTGAGGTAAGGAGCGGGGCGCCATTTTAAGGTAAGAATATATTATTACTCTTTGATGAATATTTATTTGGGCTTATTGGCCTGCTACGGATGCGAAAGTAAGGAGTGGGTTTCACAGAGGGTGCAGCATTGATAAAGTCAGCGCCGTATTTGATCGCATAGCGGGTTGCTCGGCGGCAGTCGTAAGGGCCATCGTATCTGGATCAGTGGCATGGACATCTTCGGGGCTTCGGAATCGCTTTTTGGCCACAGCTCACCTTCTAGGTGAATGTGCATATCCATTAAGTACGGTATTTCGGGGCTATTCTGAAGATCAATGACTTCAGTATTACCCCGGCTCAAATCCGCGAGTCTGAAAGCGCTGATTTTACCGTCTTCGATAATGACACTCTGCCGTGCATAACTGTGATTTCCACCAGTATATTGGCGGAGATAAAAAAGGTTGAAATGGCAGCGAGGAGGAATGGTTTAATAACTTAGGTAGCTATTTGTTATTGCAATACACGTTAAAGCAATAAGTGGATATGACAATTCACTGAGGTTGGATTAGAGATTAATTTTATTGTGAAATGCATATTAAAAAGACCGGAATTTTCCGGCCTTTTTATTTTCTGAAAATTAATGCCTGTGACGGGGCTGTACAAACACTGCGGTGGTGCGGCCGGGTAGGGTAAAGCTGCCGCTGCCCCGATCAAACTTCACCTGATACAGGCGCGGGTCGATAGAGCGGCGGTGACGTGGGTGTTTGTGCAAGTGTTCGCCGCGCAGGCTTTCACTGGTAAATTCCACCATTTCATCATCGCTATTAAACAGCACGACAATACGTTCGAAGCGCGGATCGACGCTGCCCTGTAGATCGGATAGCTCCATCACAATCAACCCCGGCACTTGTTCGGGGCCCGTGTTGAGGAAGTTGAGATGCGCTTTTACCAACTCTTCACTGGGCAATCGGAATAGCCGCGAGCTGTTGCGTATTGACAGCTGTTCGCGTAAGAGCGCGGCGCTCCACTGGCGATGGCGACGCTTGGGAGCCAGATCCGGGTTTGCCAGCAATGGCTGCATCAGCGACCAGCTGTCTTCATTTTTATCGGCGACTGGCAGGCCTGCGGCCCAGTTATCGCTAGCGAGGCTGAAGTCGAGGGCGTTAAACCAGTCACCGGAATTGTAGCTGTCGCGATCCATCGATTTGGATCGTAGGAAATCCTGCCCTGCATGGATAAAGGGCACTCCCTGGCCCAAGAGCACCAGCGAATTACTGAAGGCTTGCATACGAACGCGCTCGCGCAGGCTGGCGTTGTCGCTGGCTTTGATCTGGACCCCGTCAAACAGCGTCTCGTTGTCGTGGGCGGCGATATAATTAATGGATTCCTGTGGGTCGGCGGTGTAGCCGGTGGGCTGGCCGTTGTAGACCAGCTCGCTGCCGGTGATGATATTGCCACTGGCATCCTCGAAAGGGTAATTCGCCAGGTTGCCGGCTAGGGAAACACGAACTTTATCCGCCAGGGTCAGCAGCGTGGCGCGCTCGTCTTCACCCTCGAATTTGCCGTTGCTGTCGGTGAACAACCCGGTGCCGAAACCTTGCTCCTCAAAGCCGCCGAAGGGATTGCCACCGCGCACTGAGTCACGCAGCCGATCGTTAAAGGTACCCACGCCGCTGCCGGCCATATTGGTCTGTCGGGCCTGAACGAAGCGGGCATCGTTGGCTACTTCGCCGAAGTTCCAGCCCTCGCCGTACAGGTAGATGGCGCTGCCATCGACACCATCGCCTTCAGAGGTCAGCGACTGCAGAGCCGCCTGGGCCTTGAGGATATTGTCCAGGCTGTGATGCCCCATCAAATCGAAGCGAAAGCTGTCCACCTTGTAGGCCTGGGCCCAGGTGACCAGTGAATCGATCATCAGCTTTTCCATCATGGCGTGCTCGCTGGCGGTATTGGCGCAGCAGCTGCTCATCTCAACATCGCCCTCCACGCTGCGGCGTTGGTAATAGCCGGGGACGATTTTATCGAGTACAGAGTTCTGATACTGACCATACGAGCTGGTGTGGTTGTACACCACATCCATCACCAGTCGCAGTCCGGAGTGTGAAAGCCCCTGTACCATCTGGCGGAACTCGCGGATACGTGCAGCGCCATCCGGGGCGGTGCTGTAACTGCCTTCGGGGACGGTGTAGTGCAGCGGATCGTAGCCCCAATTAAAGCCATCGCTGTCGCGCACGGCATCCACCAGGGCCTGTTGCTCACTGCTATCCGCAGCGTAGATGGATAAATCTGGGGTTTGTTGCTGCTGATCCCGGTCTTCATTGACCGTGGCAAAGTCGAATGCGGGCAATAGGTGGATATGGGTCAGGCCCGCTCGGGCCAATTTGTGCAGGTGGCGCATACCATTGCTGTGGTGACGGGTGAACGCCTTGAAGGTGCCGCGCTCCATTTCGGGTACCGTGTTGTCTGTGATACTAAAGTCGCGCACATGTAACTCATAGACACTGATATCTTCCGGCTGGACCAGCTGGGGCTTGTGCAGGCGATCCCAGCCGCGCGGTTTCAGATCTCGATCGTCCAGATTGACGATCTGGCTTTTGCCACTGTTGATAGAGAGGCTTAGGGAGTAGGGATCGGTCACCCGATTGGTTTCAATCTGTCGGCTGAAATAAGAGTAAACCTCCACTTCATAGAGGTAAAAGCCGCGGTCCCACTGCTTGTCGATGTTGGTATGCCAAACACCGGTAGCTTCGTCGCGCTGCATGGATACAAGCTGGTCGGCGGTATCGCTGTCGGAATTCGAAAACAAGTGCAACTTCACCGAGCGCGCGGTAGGGGCCCAAAGGTCGATCTGGATATTATCTTTGCCAATGTGGGCGCCGAGTTCACCATCGTAGTAAAAGCGGTCGTCCAGAGCGCCAGCCATCTGTACGCCGGTGGCATCAAGCAAGTTGCCATCGGTATCGTAGACAGCGAGGGCGAGCTGCTGGGTTACCAGGTTACTTAGGGACGTTTGTTCGGGCAGTTGCCAGGCACTGAAAGCGGCCAGGTGTGGGAATTTTTGTTGGACGCTATCGGGCAGATTGCTAAGGGGCGCGAGATCGACGGCGCCATCAGAATGAACCTCGCCATCTTCCAGCTTTAATTCGGCACTATTGCTGTAATGCAGTTTAACCCTGTCGCCGTCTTGTATCTGGATATCCCAGGCGAAACTATTGGCATCCACCCAATGGGCTTTATCGCTGCTGAGATCACCCTTGGCGAAGCCGTCACTGCTGACGGTGACCTCCTTGCTGGTGGAGTCAAAGGCAAAGTAGATTTCGTCATTGTCCGCCGCCACGCTAAAGCTGACATTGGCTCCACCATTGCCGTAGCTTTCGTCCCAGCCTTCATGCAGGGCCACTTTGAATTCGTAGGTGCCTGGGGGCAGCTCCGAGGTGACAAAGGTGTAGGTGCCATCACCATCGAGGTCCTGCATCCAGGTGCGTAGACAGCTGGGTTGCCAGTCTTCCAGGCAACCCAGCAGTGACTGGAAGTTGCCGGCGATGGTGGCTATCACACTGTTGCTGTTATCGGTGATCCAATGACTCTCGTGGTCGTAAACAAATTTGATCTCATGGGCCTCATTCAGGTTGAGTGAAATATTGGCACCGCCGTGCTGACCGCCCCGGCCATAGTTTTCATCCCAGCTGTTGTTGAGGGCGGCCTTGTATTCCCAATTGCCAGCAGATACCCAGAAGCTACCTTGCCATTTGTCATCTTCACTGTCGTAACTGAGAAGGGTTGCGGCGCAACCTGGTTGCCAGTCGCTATCACAGCCCAGCTGGCTTTGCAGGTTGCCGGGGATATTGACACTTGATGGATCTGGGGTGTCCGCCGCCCAGGCAGATGGCTGGGCAAAGCAGAAGAGAGCGCCCAGTATCAGGCAGGCCCTTTGCTTTGGGCCTGCAAATCTTACTTTTGGCATGACGTTTCTCACTTGTTGTTATGGCTTTTGTGGTGATGGACAGGACTTTTGCATTTCTCTCAGGTGGCATTGAATCGCAGTCGCGCTGTGGAAGCCTCCCTCCCCAAGGAGGTGGAGAGCAACGGTCAGGGCGGCTGGGCTTGTCATAAAACCTTTATAAAAACGTCACTGGGAAGAAACCGCTGCAGGAGAAGATATTTCACGAGTAAGGGAGATGGCGAAAGCATTAGCTGGATCTATACTCAACTGATCGGGTTACTGTGGGTCGAGAAAGGTGATGTACTCGCTGTAATCAGATTTGAAGGCCGGCTTTTGCCGGCTTTACTTTTTGTGGCGGGGAAGTTCTTCCTACCCCTCCAGCGCTAGCTACTTGCCCCAACCCTGAACTGATGCTAATTTTCCCTTAACCCACTGCCATTGTGGCCGGGTTCAGATCTCACTTTACCGCGGAGGATGATTGATGATTGTTACAGCCCTCCGCCGGGTCCAGTAGCAGCACTGTGCTGCCCACGCCCGGCGATAGACTCTTAACGTCGGGCTTTCCCTGAGAAAGCTCTGTTGGCCGTGTATACGCGGCCGCTTGGTGCATTGTTGCGCCCAGAGGGTTTCAATCTTGAGTAAATCTCACTTTTTCCGCCGTTTCGCCAGCGGCCACGGTAGCAAATCCGCCGGTAACTCCGGTGAGCATGAAGCTTCACCATTACAAAAACTCGGCTGGAAGTCGTTTTTTCAACAACAACTGTCTCTCGATGAATTGGAGAAATACGCGCCGTTACGGGTAACAGAGGTACACCGCAGTCGCCTGGTGCTGGCGGGTGAGGAGGGGTCAACGTCCCTGTCGTTAACCGCAAGTGTCGCCTCTAATATGCCTACGGTCGGGGACTGGTTACTGGTGGCGCGCGATAGCGGTCATTTTGTACGCCTGTTGAATCGCAGTAGCCAATTTGAGCGGATGGCAGCCGGCGGGCAACAGGTGCAATTGATCGCTGCCAATGTGGACAGTGTTTTTATCGTTTCTTCCTTGAATGACGATTTTAACTTGTCCCGTATTGAGCGATACCTGGCTTTGGCGAGAGAGTCCGGTTGCCGTCCTCACCTGATACTGAGCAAGGCAGACCTGTGTGAAGACCACAGTCACTATCTACAAATGTTGCACCCTTTTGGCGAAATGCCGGTAGCAGTCGTTAATAGTCTCGACGGGGAAAGCGTGATGCAGCTGCGCGATTGGTGCTTGCCAGGGGAGACTATTGTACTGTTAGGGTCGTCGGGTGTGGGCAAATCCACACTGTTGAATACGCTGTCTGGAGAATCCCTGGCCGAGACCGGGGATACCCGTGAGGCCGATAGCAAGGGCCGCCACACTACGCGTAAGCGTTCTCTCCATCCCCTCAGTTGGGGTGCACTGCTGCTGGATAGTCCGGGTATGCGGGAACTGGGATTAGTGCATGTTGAGGATGGATTGGTGCAGACTTTTGCAGACATCGAAGCTTTGGCTCGGGAGTGCCGCTTTTCTGACTGTCAGCACCAGTCAGAGCCAGGTTGCACCGTACAAAATGCGATAGCAGAGGGGGTAATGGATCAGCGGCGCTTACAAAACTGGCAAAAACTGCAAACAGAGCTTTGCCGAAACGGCCGCAATCTGGCGCAAAAGCGCGCTGGTGATCGAGCCCTTTCGCAGTTATATCGCTCTGTACAAAACCAATCGCGCCGGCGTAAGTATCATGAAAAGGATTGATACTGTAGCTGGGTCCTTCCTGAACTCTTAACCTTGCAAGTATTCTGATACTTGGCCTTGAGGGGCAGTAGATGCTACCCCTCAAGTATTTACGCGAGACTAACGGGCAAGTTTTAAGGTGACAACACCGGCGATAATTAACAGTACGCCAAGATATCGCCCAAGGCTGGCGGTTTCGCCGAAAAAGAGGATACCTACCAGGAAGGCGCCGGCGGCACCGATGCTGGTCCAGACCGCATAGGATACCCCAATGGGAATCTCTCTTTGCGCTAGCCACAATAGAAACCCGCTAAGGCCAATAAAAACAATAGCCAGCACAACACCTAGTAGTCGGGTCGATGCCTCCTGGGATATTTTCAGTCCAATTACCCAGCCAATTTCACAAATGCCAGCGATTAACAGGTAGAACCAGGCCATGCGTTTCCTCTTTAAGGCGGAATTTTGTTGGTGAATTAGAATTTTAAAGTCCTTCAGGAGGTTAGGTCGGAGGAGCCTTGTCTGCCACTTTACAAATGAAGTTAGCGGAAAGTGATTGACTGGTTTGGCGGCTAGATACCGCTTTGGTGCGGATCTTGATAAGGGCGGGAAAACCCAATCACAGTTCTGTATTGTTGGCTACTCGAAAAGGAAGGGTAAGCTGGAAGTATGTTAAAAAAAACCAACAGCCTGGGGCTAATACTATTGTCGATGAGCCCGGTTACTCTGGCAGCTCAAGAATATGTCGAGACGGTTGTGGTGACGGCCAGCCGCTTTGACAAACAACGACAGCAATACCCCGAGAGCCTCACTGCAATTGACGGTCATGTGTTGCAGTTACTTGAACACAATCATATCCAGCAGGCTCTGGCGCGGGTTCCCGGTGCCAACTTGGCTCGGGGTAATGGTCTGGAGTATTTGCCCGCGTTGCGTTCACCGGTGCTATCGGGTGCTGGGGCCTGTGGCAGTGTACTGGCCATGGAGGATGGCATTCCCCTGCGCGCAAATGGGTTCTGTAATATTAATGAACTGTTTGAATCCCACAGTGAAGTGGCACGGCGAGTCGAAGTTATTCGAGGTCCAGCCGGCAGCCTGTATGGTTCCAATGCCATGCACGGTGTGGTGAATATTCTCAGCCCGAGTATCGGCGAAAATCCTAAAGGTTTTTCTGGTGCTTTAGAGATTGAAGCGGGTCCACACGATTATTACCGAACAAGTGTCTCAACAGAGGTCGATTTTTCCGCTAAGGAGGGCGTGCGCGCAGATTTGTCCCTGGCATCCGATGGTGGCTACCGGAATCAATCCGGGTACGACCAGCAGAAGTTGAGTCTTCAACACCTGGCGGCAAAGGGGAATACACAGGTTCGCACACACTTGGCAGTCATTAATTTAAATCAGGAAACCGCAGGCTATGTCGAGGGGAGAAATGCCTATCGGGATTGGCAATTGGGTCGAGAAAACCCCAACCCTGAAGCCTTCCGCGATGCCTCTGCGATACGCCTTTACTCCAAACTTGATCTCGATCTGGGAGAAGACCGGCAGCTGCTACTGACACCGTATCTAAGAAAAACCGACATGCGTTTTTTGCAGCACTATTTACCGGGGCAGTCACTGGAAGAAAACGGCCAGGAAAGTGTGGGTCTGCGGAGCAGTTACCTTTTTGCCAAGGGAGAAGACTTGGAAGTGATAGTGGGTTTGGATACAGAGTTTACCCAGGGCTACTTGCGTGAGACCCAGAAAAATCCGACTGAGGGATCAGACTTTTTACGCGCGACTATTCCCACCGGTAAACATTACGATTATCAAGTTGATGCTTATAGTGTTGCGCCTTTTACTCTGGCAACCTGGAATATTACTGACATTTTAAAACTGTACGGCGGTGTGCGTTTTGAGTCAGTACAGTATGACTACAATAATAAAATGTTGTCGGGCCGTACGGCTGAAGATGCTACGCCCTGCGGCTTTGGTGGTTGCAGATTTAGCCGGCCTGAGGATCGTAAAGATAGCTTTCAGAACTGGTCGCCAAAATTGGGGGTTACCTACCAGCTCACTTCAGACTTGCAGTTGTTTACAAATTTGGCCCTGGGGTATCGGGTTCCCCAGGTGACAGAACTCTATCGTTTACAGCGAGAGCAAAAGGTTGCCGAATTGGATTCAGAACGAATTAGCAGTGTCGAGTTGGGGGTGCGAGGGCTGAAAGAGCAGTTGTCCTATGAACTGGTCGCTTACGCAATGCGCAAAAGCAATGTAATTTTTAGAGATACGGAGTACTTTAACCAGTCCAATGGCAAAACCTCGCACCGCGGTGTCGAGTTGGCCCTCAGCTATGCAGTGACACAGAACTGGCGTGTGGAGGCTTCTTCTAGTTATGCAGAGCACCGCTATCGGGACCAGAGGGAGCTGCAAGGCGTGCCGCTGAATGGCAATCTTGTGGATTCAGCCCCCCGGGTCTTCGGCAGTTATCGCCTGCAATGGCAGCCTCGGCAAGAGTTTATGCTAGAGCTGGAAGGGCTGCATCAGGGGCGCTATTACACTGACCCCCAGAATCAGCATGAATATTCAGGACACAATTTGCTGAACCTGCGAGCGCGTTGGGAATTGGATCACTGGGCCCTGTCTGCCAGGGTATTAAACCTGACCAATGAGGCCTATGCGGAGCGGGGGGATTACAGTAGTTTTTCCGGCGATAGATATTTTCCAGGGGAGCCCCGTTCAATGTATTTTTCGGTATCGACTGACTGGTGAGAGCATCAATATTTTTCAGGCGCAAGTGGCTCGGCAAAATTAAAGGGCGGGAAGTACCCACCCTTTAATTTTGCTTTAACCCGCCGAGGTTTGTGGAGCTGAAGGGGAATCTGCGTAGGCTGATGCAGAGCCCTGGCTTTCTATCCAGCTGTGCATACGCGCCTCGAGAATATTCAGGGGCAGGGCACCGGCGCCGAGAAGGGCATCGTGGAATCTGCGGATATCGAAATTGCTATCGAGGTTTTCCTCGGCTTTAGCACGCAGCTCTTTAATCTTCAGCTGCCCTAATTTATAGGCCAGTGCCTGTCCGGGCCAGACTAGATAGCGATCGATTTCGACGGTGACGTCATGCAACGGCTTTGCGCTGTTTTCCATAAAGTAGTCGATAGCCTGCTCGCGGCTCCAGCCCAACTGGTGCATACCGGTGTCTACCACCAGGCGCACCGCTCGCCACATATCGTAAGTGAGTGCGCCGAATTCGCTGTAGGGGTTTTTATACAGACCCAAGTCGTAACCGAGGCTCTCGGAGTAAAGTCCCCAACCCTCTACAAATGCCGTATACAGGGCCATACGACGCAGGGGGTGGATATCACTTTGCTCCTGGGCAAGGGCGATTTGCAAATGGTGGCCGGGCATGGCCTCGTGTACAGTTAAAGCCTCCATCTCCCATTTTGGGCGGCTTTGCAGGTTATAGGTGTTGGCGAAGAATATACCTGCGCGGCCGGTGTCTACAGAACCCGGTTGGTAATACGCGGTGGTTTGCGATTGTTCGGAATAGCTGGGAATCGGCTTTACGCCGTAGGGTAGGCGCGGCAAGGTGCTAAACAAAACCGGCAGTTCTGCGTCAATGCGCTTGGCGATATCACGGTAATCCCGCAACAACGCGTCCCGGCTGTTGTGGTAAAAGCGTGGGTCTGTGCGCAAAAACCCGGTAAATTCCTTGAAATCGCCCTGAAAACCGGTTTTCTGGATGATCTTGTCCATTTCTCCGCGGATACGTCTGACTTCTGCCAGACCAATACGGTGAATTTCTTCGGGGCTCAGGTCGGTGGTTGTGCTCTCTTCCACCTTGTGGGCATACCAGCGCAAACCATCGGGGCGGCTGGTTAAAGCCGTATCCACCTGCGCTCCGGGGGTATATTCGCGCTCAATAAATTCCGCCATATTCTGCCAGGCAGGTACCAGCAGCTTGCTATAAGTGGCGTGGGCGCGCTGCTGTAGGCTCTGTTGCATGGCTGCCGGAATTGCCTTGGGCATGTTATTGAAGGCATTTAGCAGTGGGCTTTGCTCAGGCACGGGTGGAACCAATGCCCGTATTTGCCGGGGTAGGTCGCGCAGGGTAATTTGCGGAGGCGTAACCTGCTTGCGCAGACCGCGGCGCATTAAACCCTCGGTTTGTTCAATAAGGATTGGCAGCCTTTCCAGGCGGCGAATAATCATTTCATAATCGGCCACAGTGCGCTTTGGCATGCTGTTTAAAACCGCCGGCACATTTCGTTGAACCCCACTCATATGAGTGACTGGTTGCAGGTGTTCCGGGAACTGGAATCCTTTCACCGAGCCGAGAAGGTCCTGGTAGAGAAGCTGGTAATCCAGTTGCTGTTCGGCCGTCAGGTCGACTTGATCAATATTGCGCGTGGCGCCCAACAGCAGTCTTGTCTGTTGTTGTCGGCGCTCAATCGCCTTCAGAGAATTGTCCACCCAGCGGTGATTTTGGTCGGGATAGCCTTCGTAGGTGGCCCTGCTGGGGTAGCTCTCCATAATCCAGCGGTAGCGTAAATCCTGCAGGGCGGTGAGTCGCTCTGTGGCACTGGTTTCCGGTAGGGATTTAAAAGCTTTACGGAAGGCTTTTTGATCCATGGCCGAGACATTGAGACTGGTGACAAGTCCCAGGGAAGTGAGCAGGACTTTTCGGATTAGTGACATATTCCCCTCGAGTGAAAGCGCGAAGTGATTGATAGTGGCCTTCGGCTAGGCCCAATATTGCTTATTCCGGTTGTATCGGTGCTGAGACCGGTGTCGAAAAGGCAAAAGTTTTGCCGGGTATTCGAAGAGCAGTCAACCGAAATGGCTGACTGCCACTGGTAGGCTGAGTCAGTTGGTCGCAGCGGTGCGGCTGTCAAAACTCTGATGGTTCACTAACTGCAGGCGTTCGCGTACCTGTTCCTCAATGCCGGTGGCATTGAGGCCGATAGCGGCGAGTAGATCCTTGTGTTTACCGTGTTCGATAATCTGGTCTGGCAGCCCCAATTGAAGTACTGGCATAGATCTGGCACTGCGATTGAGATATTCAAGCACGGCGCTACCGGCGCCACCGGCAATGGTATTCTCTTCGATGGTAACTATGAGTTGATGGCTCTCGGCAAGTTCATCAATCAATGCTTCATCCAGGGGTTTTACCCAGCGCATATCTGCAACAGAGGCGCCGAGGCGCTCCGCAGCCGCCATGGCTTGAGTTAGAAGGGTGCCAAAACTGAGAATGGCGACGCCACTGCCCTGACGCAATAAACGTCCTTTGCCAATTGGCAGTTCGTTCATTTCATCGCTGATCGGTGTGCCCATGCCGGTACCGCGCGGATAACGCACGGCAGCGGGGCCCTTGTGTTGATACGCGGTGTAGAGCAACTGACGGCATTCGTTTTCATCACTGGGTGCTGCGATCGCCAAGTAGGGCAGGCAGCGCATAAAAGTGAGGTCAAAACTGCCCGCGTGGGTGGGGCCGTCCTCGCCTACCAGGCCGGCGCGGTCGATAGCGAAGGTGACATCCAGATTCTGGATTGCAACATCGTGGACCATTTGGTCGTAGCCGCGCTGCAGGAAAGTGGAGTAGATCGCCACGACCGGTTTTTGCTTCTCGCAGGCGAGGCCGGCGGCGAGCGTCACTGCGTGTTGCTCGGCAATGGCGACATCGTGGAAGCGGTCGGGGAAGCGCTTGGAGAATTCCACCATACCGGAGCCTTCGCACATGGCGGGAGTGATACCGATCAGGCGCTGGTCCTGCTCCGCAGTATCACAGAGCCACTGGCCAAAAATATCCTGGTACTTGGGTAGCTTTTTCTTGCCGGGTACAGCGACCTGTACTTTTGCCTCGGGCTCGAGTTTGTTCAGCGCGTGGTAGCCCACCGGGTCTTTCTCGGCGGGACCGAAACCCTTGCCTTTAGTGGTGGCAATATGCAGGAGTTGAGGCCCGGGCTGGCTGCGCAAATTGCGTAGGGTATGCACCAGGTCGTGCATATTGTGGCCATCGAGAGGCCCCACGTAGTTAAAACCCAGCTCTTCGAACAAGGTGCCTGGGGTAATCATCCCTTTTACGTGTTCTTCGGTGCGCCGCGCCAATTGCCAGGCTTTTGGAATGGCAGACAATATCTTGCGGCTGCCCTCACGCATATTGAGGTAGGTCTTACTGGCCAGAATTTTGGCGAAATAGGTGGCGAGGCCTCCGACATTTTTTGAAATCGACATACTGTTGTCATTGAGAACAACCAACATGTCGCGGCCGGTGTGGGAGGCGTGGTTTAAGGCTTCAAAGGCCATACCTGCAGTCATAGCGCCATCGCCAATCACCGCCACCACTTTGCGCTCGTCCGGGGAGCCCAGGGCCATGCCCAGGGCAGCGCTGATCGATGTGCTGGAGTGACCCACACCAAAGGTATCGTAGGGACTTTCGCTGCGCTTGGGGAAGCCGGAAAGGCCTCCTTGCTGGCGCATGGAAAGCATCTGTTCGCGGCGTCCGGTCAGAATCTTGTGGGGGTAGGTCTGATGGCCCACATCCCACACCAAGCGGTCTTCTGGGGTGTTGAAGATGTAATGCAGGGCGATGGTCAGTTCCACCACACCCAGGCCTGCGCCAAAGTGTCCGCCGCTTTGGCCGACACAATAGAGTAGGTACTCGCGCAATTGGCTGGCGAGTTCTGGCAATTGGCGTTCATCGAGGGCGCGCAGTTGAGCCGGATCGTCGATTGAGTCGAGGAGCGGCGTTTGCGGGCGTGTGCGTGGAATTTCTTCGAGCATCAAATGTATCAGTTGCAACAGATGGTGATATTGAGGGGGATTGTATGCCCGTGACGGTCATATTGCATCCCAAACCCCCCGAGGAATGCTGTGACTCAGTGTCCGCGCTCTACGATATAGTCCGCGAGCTGCTGCAGGAGCAGAGTGTCACCGGGGAGGTTTTGCAGGGCCTGGGAAGCTTGATTGTGCAATTTTGCCAGCTTTTTCCGAGCGCCCTCGACACCGAGTAGAGAGACATAAGTGGGTTTATTACGCAGGGCATCTGCTCCTTGCGGTTTGCCCAGTACTGCGGTCTCTGCGGTGATGTCGAGGATATCATCCTGAACCTGGAAGGCTAGGCCGATAGCCTGTGCGTAGCGACTGACTACTTGCAGCTCCAGTTCGCTGGCGCCACCCAGAAGCGCGCCCATACGCGCGCTGGCGCAGATCAGTGCACCCGTCTTCAGGCGGTGCATGGGTTCGAGTTGCGCCAGAGTGAGCGTCTGGTCGACTGAGTCCAGATCGATGGCCTGGCCCGCGACCATACCCCGCGCACCTGCGGCACTGGCGAGTTCTCGCAGTAGCTGCAATTGCAACTGGGGGGGGAGCTCTTCGCTCAAAAGCAGTTCAAATGCCTGGGATTGCAGGGCGTCGCCGGCGAGAATTGCGGTGGCCTCATTGTAGGCGATATGGCAAGTGGGTCGGCCGCGGCGCAGTTCGTCGTCATCCATGGCCGGCAGGTCGTCGTGTACCAGGGAGTAGGCGTGGATGCACTCCAGTGCTGCCGCTGCGCTGTCGCAACGGGAGAGGTCGAAGTCGATACCTTTGAACACTTGCGCGCAAGCGTAGACCAGGGCGGGGCGCAGACGCTTACCGGGCCCTAGTGCCGCATAAGCCATAGCTTCGTACAGCTTTTCTGCGCCGATGATGGGAGAGCACAGAGCCTGCTGGATACGCGCCTCTACTCGGGCAGAGGAGGTTGCCAAAAATGTTTTCAGTTGCTCGGGTGGGCTTGAAGAACTCACTTAAGCTTGCCCTCCGCTATCGTCCTCGGCTTCAAAAGGGAGTTCGCGGATACTGCCGTTTTCTTCGATTAACAACTTGACCTTTTGCTCGGCTTTGGCGAGCTTTTGCTGGCATTCCCGCGTGAGCTTCACCCCTCGCTCAAAATCAGCCAGGGCCTCTTCCAGAGGAAGGTCCCCCGCTTCGAGTCGCCCAACTAATTGTTCCAACGCCTCAAGACTCTCTTCGAAAGTTGCTGTTTTTTTCTTCGCCGCCATAGCATCGCCTCGTAATTGCGGGGCAACCTTAGCGGCTGGCGCTGCAGGGGTCAATTCTGCGAGTCCCACTCACAGCCACCGCTAAGGATTAGCCTTTCTATGGCTGGATTTCCCGAGATAACAGGTAATGCGCCAGAGCCCTTTTCTGCGAATCATTAAAGTTGTAGTTGGGCATCGGGGGCGTTGGCGCATCGAAGAAATCAGCCAGTGTCTGCAATGTGTACTTTTCCGACAGGCCTCTCAGAGGAAACTGGGCCTGGTGGCAGTGTGCGCAGTCGTGGCTTTGGTAGAGTGCCGCTCCGGTTTGGGCAGTATCAGGATCAATAGGTGGGGATTTGTCGGGTGCTTTAATTGGGCGGCGGTTTTGTGTTGTCACAGTAGCCTGCTGGAATCCGCCGCTGTTGAGGCGGTAGATGGCGCCGGCATAGTCGTCGGAGATATAGATAGCACCGTGATTATCCTCAGCGATAGCGACCGGCCTGCCGTATACCGTTTGGTGGTCGTCACTGAGAAATCCCCACATAAAATCTTCCTGCTGAATGTTTCCACGGTTATCCCAATGTAGAGAAACAACTTTATAGCCATCCTTCACGCTGCGATTCCAGGAACCGTGCATCGCAACCAACGCGGCGCTCCGATATTTTTCCGGCTGTTTAGCGCTGCGTAAAAAGCTTATTCCCAGAGGTGCATTGTGGGCGCGGAATACGTGTACGGGAGGGACTGAGGAGGCAATTTTTTGTTTGATCTTCGGGCTGGCATCAACACCGAACTCGGGATCGGGGACTCTGTCGCCATAGGCATAGGGCCAGCCGTAAAATTGTGTCTGTTTAATCAAATTGAGTTCGTCGGGGGGGAGGTCGTCGCCCAGCCAGTCGCGGCCGTTGTCCGTGGCGTAGAGGCCCCCGTCGTGGGGAGACCAGTCGAAGCCGACACTATTGCGCAAACCTGTGGCATATATTTCAAAATTATTACCATCGGGTCGCATGCGCAAGATTGTAGCGCGGCGTGGATCTTGTTCGACACAGACATTGCAGCTGGAGCCACTGCTGAGGAATAGCCATCCGTCGGGACTCATGGCGATAGTTTTGGTCCAGTGACCATCATCCTCGAGATTTTCAATAATTCGCTGGTAGGGCCCGGTCAGTCGTCCAGTGGAATGGTCAAATGGAACACGTCCTATCGCATCGCCTTCAGCGATATACAGCCAGTTGTCGTGGAACAGTAATCCATGGGGCCGTTTCAAATCCTCGATAAGGGCTCGCTGACCATCACTGTGACCGTCCGCATTCCGGTCTGCCGATAACAGGGAGACTTTGCCCCGTTTTGGCTGGGACACAATAATATCGCCATTGCGAGTGACCGCGAGCCAACGTGCACCGGGCACGTTACTCGAGAAGAGTTGAACGGAGTATTCATCTGCTGTGGATAAGCGTTTCGAAATTATTTTTTCAGTAGTTTGGGTGCCACCAATTAATTGGCGCCAAGGCACACTGACACTCGATTTAAAAGTAGCCAAGGCGGTAGAAACAGCGGCGCCCAGGACAATGAAAAATATTAGCGTATATTTCAACGTTTTCTTCATGATGTTGATTGAACTTGAAATAAAGATGGTTATAGTTGCCGCGCTTATCTGTTAACCCTATCGTTAACAAGGAATTAATTTCCTGTCATCCCTCCCAATTGGAACAGATAACTCGCTTTGTGAGATATCTCTCACACGAAATTCAGCAGATTCCCCCTACTTTTTTCTTCCTTGATGTCCATAATTAACTGGCAGGGACGCAAAAGGGACTGCAACTCTGCGGCAAAGGATAAATGGACTGCGCCGCTCGCCCTAAGGATATGGGCACCATCCTGTGAGACGCACCGCCCGGGCCGGATTGCCTGGGCGGTGTTTTACATCTTCCTGATTCTTGCTTTTTTTCAAGCACTCTCTAGTACTCTTCTGCTGGACCAATAGGCAGTGCCAGGTTCATTATAATAACGATGTGCCAATATACGAATGCAACGGTCTGGAATTTGTAATAGTAATCCGCTTTAATGTTGATAGGTCGGCCAAATTACCGCTGGGCCGGCGGAGGGTGGTGCATTCAGTAATCTATCAACAGAAGTGCCCGTACTATCTAAGGCCATGTGGCCCCGGTGGGCAGCTCTACGTTCGTCAGTTAGAAAAATTGTAGGCTTGTGCTTGGAGCCAAAGAATATTTTTTTTCTGCTGAAAGGGCAATTTCTGTTCCGTATCGAAAATTGCCACGCTTCTTTTCACCCAGTCTCATCGAACTGCCAATTCAAAGCTTCTTTATATTTAAAAAAAACCACTTTGATTGTACGGAAACAGTTCCGGGGCTGCCTTGTTCTATTCGATAGTGGGGAGGCGAGGTCATGCAAGCGAGAATTTTACGTCTGAATCTGGCGGGACAACCGTTGGAATGGCTCAGTTGGCAGGAAGCATCTTGCCTGTATGTACGGGAACTGGTTACCTGGTCTCTGGGTGGCGTAGTTCAGCGTGTGCATGGCGGTTTTAATCGCAGTGGCGAGCGTTCCAGTTTAGATCTTTCGGCGATCATTGCCTGTGGCGGCGCACGTATGGCGCGCCCGCGCAGACGCCCCCCGCTAACTAACCGTGCACTTTTCTTTCGAGACTCCCATACCTGCCTTTATTGCGGTAATTTCTTTAAGGGCCTGGATCTGACCAGGGACCATGTTATACCCGTTTCCAAAGGCGGCGTAGACTCCTGGGAGAATGTGGTGGCGGCCTGCAGGCGATGTAATCAGCATAAGGGCAACCGGTTACTGGAAGATATTGATATGGAGCTGTTAGCGCTACCGTTTTGCCCCAATGCCGCTGAATACCTTGCTTTGATCAACAGTGAACGGATTCGAGGAGACCAAATGGAGTTTCTGCGCAGCCAGTTTTCGCGCCGACGCCAACAAGGCTGGCTACTGCATTAATCTAATATTTGATACAGAGAAAACGGAGCCAGAAAGCTCCGTATTAATTGTGCAATCTACTCTGAAGAGGAGACCGCAGAACGGATCAGGCCAGTGAGATATTCGCTGAAGTTATGGCCGTGGTTTTCCATCATTTTGGGGAACATTGAATTTGGTGTCATCCCGGGGAAGGTATTTACTTCATTGAGATAGAGTTCTCCAGTCTCAGTGAGAAAGAAGTCGATACGGGATAAGTCCTTCAACTTCAGGGCCTTAAAGGTGCGCAGCGAAACTTTCGCAATCCACTGTAATTGCTCTTCGTCCAACTCAGCGGCTTCGATAAAAGTGACAGCTCGACTGCCCTCGGCATACTTCTCCTTATAAGTATAAAAAGTATCGGACGGGGCGCGTATCTCTCCAGGGCGGGTAGCGATAATTTCATTGTTGTAGGCATAAACTGCAACTTCGAGTTCCCGTGCCTTTAAGGCTTTTTCAATAAGCACGTAGGGAGAAAGCTTAAATGCGTCCTCAATAGCTGCTTCCAGTTCGCTTGTATCACTGACTTTGAAGCAGCCTACTGATGAGCCCTGATTGGAGGCTTTTACGAAAACCTCGCCCCAGGCTTCCAGCGCTGAGTGTGCTTTCTCCAACTCCTCAATTTCAAGACTGTGTAGGAATTCATAAGGAGTGTTGTCAATGCCGAGCGCACTGAGCCACATCTTGGTTTTAATTTTGTTAAAACAGATTTTGCTCGGCTCGGGGGCGGAGCCGAAATAGGGGATGCCGAACATATCCAGCTGCGATTGCAAGTCACCGGTCTCGCCGGGATAGCCGTGGATGGCCGGAATTACGTAATCTACATCCCAGGAGTTGCCTTTCTCATCGCGAATTTTGCGATCGTAAAAGATATGGTAAACCCGCCCCTGGCTATCGGTCAGGCAGCCGCTGTTGTCCATTTCCACACGCAACAGGGCAATGTCTTTCGCCGCGGCGAGTTTTTCCTCGATAAAGTCGGCCGTTCTCAGGGATACGTCGTGCTCGCTACCGCCGCCGCCGCAGATAAGCAGGGTATTAATCATAGTTTCATTCCGTCGTGGTACTTGCCGAAGGTGCGCTCAAGACCTGTTCGCACTGCTGAGGTAAAGTCTTTGGTTTCGGCTTCTTCTTTTCTGGCTTGGGTGCAGTGCCATTGAGTATTGCGTAGAAATCATCGCTAAACCACCAGTCCAGATCGTTGCCGCAGGGGGTAGTACTGACCGGTGCCTGCGGCTTGCAGTTGCTGCTGCCCTTCGGACAGGCGAGGCGCACATGGAAGTGGTAATTGTGTCCCCACCAGGGACGCACCTTGCGCAACCATTCGTTATCAGTGCCGGATATTTTGCACAGGTGACGCTTGATTGTCGGGTGTACGAAAATTCGTTCGACCCGCTGGTCCTCCGCAGCCAGACGCAGAATCTTGGGTACGCGGTCGTCCCAGTTTTCCGGTATCAAACGGTGCTTGCGCTCATCTGCCAGGGCGATGGCGGAGATATTATCACGCTCCCATTGGGTGAGGGCGCGTTCGGCGGCTCTACGATCTTGGGAATACCAAATATCCACATCTAGTCCGGTTTGGTGGCTGCTATGTCCGCCACTGCCGAAGGGGCCGCCGCGGGCCATCGACATATCACCTATCTGGATTCTCCCCAGATCCTTTTGAGCAATGTTTTGCGAGAAATCTTTAAGGAAGTTGATGGTTTGGGGGTGTGCAAAATGTCGCTCGCGGCCTGTGCGCACCAGCTGAAAGCCTTCGCCCCGCAGAGGTAGGGTTTCCCCACCGCCCAGACAGCCATTGGTATAGGTGCCAATGCTGGCGGGGGCCTGGTCACTGGGGGCCTGTGCCTCCTCCCAGGGATTGGCGCTGGCCGCTGTACTTAGGGCTATTGCAGTAAAAATCAGTGATTTAGACAGGAGCTGGCAAGCGCCCCGTTTGAGAGAGGCAAGGGGCGTGCCCAAGGGCGCAAGGTTTTTAGTTTTGGGGTGCATGGGTACCTGGATACCAATAAGTCACAGTTGTAGAGCCACTGAACGTGGGCCCGACGAGTATAGACAGCTAAAGCTCTAGCTCTGTGACGCAAGTATCTCTTTGCAGTTCCGTATCAGCTGATCCATCTCGGCATCGGTGCCGATGGAGATACGCAGATATTCACTGATGCGAGGCTGGTTGAAATAGCGCACAAGAATATCTCTTTTGCGCAGTGCCTGGTTAAAGGCTTCAGCTCCTGGTTGTGGAGGTTTGACCAAGAGGAAGTTGGCCTGTGAGGGAACCACTTCGAAGCCAATCTCGGCCAGTGTCTGTTCACAGCGCTTGCGGGTGGCAATAACTTTGCCGCAATTGTCGGCGTGCCAGGCGGTATCGCGGATTGCCGCTGTGGCGACTCGTTGTGCGACAGCGTCAATGGGATAGGAATTGAACGAATTCTTGGCTCTTAAAAGCCCTTGGATCAAGTGTTTCTGCCCCATGGCAAAGCCGAGGCGCAGCCCCGCCAGCGCATAGGATTTAGAGAGGGTGTGAATAACCAGCAGGTTGGGGTAACGGTTGATTAGTGTGATGGCGCTATCGCCGCCAAAATCGATATACGCCTCATCAACAATCACTACCCGCTGGGGCTGGCACTCTAACAGAGCTTCAATTTCGTCCAAAGGTAAATAGCGCCCTGTGGGTGCGTTGGGGTTTGGAATTATGACACCCGCAGCCGGCGCGCTGTAATCCTGTAACTGCACAGAGAAATCACGGGCGAGGGGAATTTTGCGGCTCTCAATATCGAAGAGCTGGCAATAGACTGGGTAGAAACTGTAGGTAATATCAGGAAACAGTAGAGGTTCGCGACGGCGAAAAAAACTGTAAAAACTGAGAGCGAGCACTTCATCGGAGCCGTTACCGACAAATACTTGTTCGGGGGTAAGCTTGTGCTTGTCGGCAATAGCCCGGCGCAATTCCCGGGACTCTGGATCTGGGTAGCGGCGCAGGGCGTCGGAAAAATCGTACTGCTTCAATAGCCCCAGAGCCTGGGGAGACGCTGGATAAGGGTTTTCGTTGGTATTGAGCTTAATTAGGGTTTTGCTCTCTGGCTGCTCACCAGGGGTGTAGGGCTCCAACTGTTCAAGCCCGGGGCTCCAAAATATTTTGCTCATGACTCTACCTCTGGGGCACTACTCTGCTCCTCGCTGGAAGAACTCTCGGTGTTCTCTTCAGTAGTTTCTTTTTTCTTTATCGGGATATCAAAGATCTTTGCTGAATTTCCAATAAAATCCTGCATAGGAACAGGCGTACGAAATAGCATATTATCGTATTTCAGCTCTGTGGAGATTTCTGGAAGCTCGCTGAAGTCGTTTATGTCACTGATACTCTCACTCAGTCCGAAGCCCAGGAAGGTGAGGGGCAAGGCTAGGGCTACCCCCCAGCGCCAGCCCCGGGTGAGGTTGGTGGCCAGGTAGCAAGCGGACCACAACATCGCGGGCAGTATGATAACGAGCACCAGGAAATCCATGATCTGAAGTGTGGTGCCGACGGCAAAGTTATAGTTAATAACCCCCCTCAGCCACTCCCACGCGGTATAACAAAGCGCACCCAGGGCGGCGATGGATAAGTGAGTGAAGAAGTGGGTTTCATGCTTGACCACCCTACCAATAAACGCCCAGATCCCGGCGTAGATCACCATAGCGATCATCGCGGTGGCGAGAATATTGACAGCAACGGTCCATTGATAGGTGCGGGCATACCCGAGATAACTCAACAGTACGCTGGCGCAACCAAAACACAGCAGTAGGAGAATCGCACCTACCGGATGGGACAAGCTGGAAAACAGGTTCTCCAGCGAATGTAGAGGGACGGCCCCAGGCATGGCCTCACTACTATTGAAGATTCTGAAACGGGATTTTCCGCATTGCAGTAAATCTCCAGAGGAGACCTTGTGAACTTCGATATTATCGGGCTTCACTGACTTGTCTTTCAGGTTGCCCAGCAGCTGGCAGCCATTCACTGAGTCTAGATCACGGAGGTAGTAGTGGCCGTCTTCATCGCGCCGGATTTCGGCATGGTGGGCATCTGAATGGATATCTTCCAGGACAGCATCGTTGTCATAGGCACGGCCGAGGGTAAATTTATCCCCGTCCATACGGTAACGCACCTGCACCCGTTGGGCGCGGTTGAGTTCTTCGATAATCAGGGCCATTGGATCTCGCTTGTGAACTTCTGGGAAAAGGCGTCGGCGGATTCCTGGGTAAAACCGGACAGGGTGAAATGGCTGACCAGCGCGCGATTTTTTTGATCCACACTGAGGCTCAGGAAGAAAATATCGTAAAGATCAGGAAAGTTTTTGTAGCGTCTGACACAGTAGCTGGTTCGAGCGATAAGAGGCTCCTGCTTGCGTTCTGGCTTGGAAGCGGAGGGCTCTTCACCACGGGGCTGTGCGGTAAACCCCTGCTGACAGCGGAAATTGGTGACATCTTTTTCTCCGGCACTATTGCCCGGGAAGAAAGCGTCCATCTGACCTTCGTACTCGGCATAAAAGCGTGCAGTTAGAAGGTCCTCAGCCTCAAGCCAAAAGAACTCGTACTCAACTTTGCCGGTATCGAACTCATCGGACAGAAAAATCACGTCCTGCCCGGCGCAGCCTTTGTCGATCCTTTTAATCGGGTTATCTTCGCTTTCTTCGGTGTTACCCCAGCATTTAATGGCTGGGATTATGTCACCGACGACCCTGGCATCACCGAGAGAGCGGCGTTTCCAATCGACCTGTAAAATTGAGTCGATAATTCGCTGCTGGTTGTTCAGTAGCTGTTGATAAGTCACTTGTTTTAAGTTGAGGGAGCCACCCTTCTGGCGGTAGTGTTTTAACAAAGCTGAGAGTTTATCCACGGGTATTAGGAAGCTCACTTGATTGCCCGCCGTGGCGACATTGATACCCACGACTTGACCGCGGATATTGATTGCCGGGCCGCCGCTCATTCCCGGATTAATAGAGCCGGAAAAGTGAATCCGGTCATATAAGCTACCGCCGGCGATGCCGTTATAGGTACCGGGGATCAGGGTCATACCCAAGTCGAGTGGATTGCCGAGAGAGACGATGGTCTCTCCTTTCTTGGGGGTGTCAGTAGCTAGCTGCAGGTATTCATTTCCGGGGGTTTCCTGGCGTAGCAGTGCCAGGTCATTAACGACATCGATATCCAGTAAAGTTAATTTTCCCCTGCCACCATCGACAGAGAAGTACTCCAGGGAATATTTTTTCGGGTCGCTGACGGCTTGAGCGACCACATGGTAGTTGGTAGCGATCAACCCATCCGGGGAAATTTGGAATCCGGAGCCCAGGCCGGCTTTTGAATTGGATGATTTCTCAATCAGGCGAATTTGATAGAGGCTACCGCGGTAATCGCTGTAGAGCTGTTCATAGCCCTGCGCCAATGTAACGGTGGATAAGCAGCACAGAATCCAGGCCAGAAGCCATGTGGAAAGGTTCGGCATTTTGGGTTGATTAAATTGTGGACAGAAACGGTGATACTACGGGATATAAGGTAGTGCAACAAGCGCACTTCACCGCTCTGGGGTTACGGTGGTGCGCATCTCTCACAGGTTAGAGGTAATCCACAATTTTGGGTTGGGCCTCAATGACTTTCTGGTGTGATTCCAGGTAGAAACGGGTGAAGAGTTCATCAGTTTCCTCTGGCGCCATAAAGCTTGTACTAAACCCTGGGCTTATCGGGTCCAAGTGCAGGCGAGCGCAGCTGATTACATGGGCGGCCATTTGCGCCATGTTTTCGTCTCCGATTGAAATACGGATAGTCGTTGGAAAAATACCCGCTGCCTCCATCGCCTCTGGTGATAGTTCAGAGTGAGAGGTGAGCGCGGGGCAGAGTACCATGGTATTTGTTTGTCCCAGGCTCACCATTTGACCAAAAGCGGGCTCAAGGGCATCGAAAAAGCTCTTAAACGCTTCGGTGGGAATTTGTGCCGCCTCCATATCAATACTGAACAGAGGCGTGGGGAACTGGTAGCGCATCAATGATTCACGCAAAGCCGAATTGGGGTGCCTTTGCACCGCGTGACTGTTAACGCGGATTTTGCTGTGGCTGGCGAAAAAATGGCTGAGTTTCAAAGTGTTAATACACTTGGTGAGCATCCGCATTTCCAGTGTGCGCATGCCACAGTGAACTTCCCAGGCCTTGTCAGCATCCAGGAAAGCACCTTTGATGTAGTAGACATCCCAGAACATGCACTGGTCCCAGTTCAGGCCTTTTGCGCTGTCGCCCTTGGGAATAAACATGCGGTAGTTTTCCCCAATAACCACCCCTGCTGTAGCTGCGCCGGTACCGCCGATATCTTTGGTATAGGAGTGGACAACGAAGTCCGGGCGCTCCTCTCGATCTGTACGGCGCAGTGGCTGATAAAGGAAGGGGGTCGCCAATGTTGCGTCGAGGCTGACCAGAATATTTTCCCGGTGTGCCGTTTTGCAGATGGACGGCACATCCAACATGATGCCATGGGGGTTGCAGGGGGATTCAATATACACATGAATCTTCGCGCCTGCATTTATAGCGTCCGCATGGTTTTGTTGAGTATCAGCCAGCATCTTTTCGAAATCCGCACCCGTAGTGCCATCAAACCAGGCCAGTTTGATGGCGAGCTTATCCTTGCGCGCGTAGAAATCCTGAAATAACTGGTGAGTACCGCCGTAGATATTCCTCGACACGATCAGAATATCTTCACGGCGCAATTGGTTTGACAAGAGCGCGTCGATAGCCGCCATTCCGGAGTTAAAGTTCCAGGCCATATACTCGCTGGCCTCGGGGCCGCATTCCAGATCGACGATGGCATTGGCCAGTGAAATCGAGGTTGGATTAAGCAGGCGTGAGTAAATATCGTGGCTCGGTTCACGGCCACGGAAGGCATCGTCGACCCACTCGGTACAGGCATAAATATAAGTTGCCGTTCGTGCGATTACCGGTGTTGCAGAAAAAATAGCCGGAATATTATCGAACAGCGGATAACCGCCGCGGGTGGTGATATTAAAGTCATCCCCTTGCAGGCCCTGAAAACTGGCTCGCAACGGGTTTTGTAGAGTGTCCAACAACTTTGCCAGTTGAAAGCTCATAAAACGCTTAGCATTGAAATAGGCAATTTTGTCAGATTTATCTAAGCGCTGAAGGGTATCGGTGACCTGGCTCCATAGCTGGTTCAGGTTGCCTTGCGCTTGATACAACAGAGTGGCTGTATGCTCCAACAGCTTGCCGTGCTCAGATTCTCTATCAATACAAAAATGCTGCAACTGTTCTTGTGCAAGTTCCTCAATAGTTGTGGCCTCGGTGCTGTTGCGGCGGGGAGAGAGAATTTTCACATCTTCGAGATTCGCTTCCATCGTATCCTCACTTGGTGATGTTTTTTGTTATATCAGAACTCTAACAGCCCAAAGCGGCATATAAAACATTTGGCGCGTAATTTCTTGTAATTGGGTGTGATAGATCTGTAATTCTCAAATCCGTACAGTGGATTCCAGTTGAGGGGGTGCAGGTAATTGTGCAGGCAGTTACCTCGCCAAGGATGGGCAGCCCCCACAATGAAACTTTGAATAGATTTGTTTCTTTTGCCGATTTTTAGACTGGCAGGAGAAAAAGGGATTCAGCGCAAGCTGAACAGACAAGCTGGAACCGGCAGGTGCAGAGCTTTAGTCGATTCTACGGGATGAGCTTGTCCGGGCATGGATGCCAAATTTTGCTCTTGATAGTGTTGTTGTAACCGTCGATGGTTGGGACCATCATTTCGGGCCGGCAGTTTCAGTACTGCCGGCTTTTTTTAGGAACTGAACCGGTTATGATGACGCAGTCACGGACGTAGTTTACATGAGATAAAACGTCCTGCGGTGACACCATATAACAAATTTTTAGAGAGGGATGAAAGAATGGTCAATTGCGCTGACTTACCAAAACTTGAGTGTGAAGTGCCCAAAGAAGGGTTGACACTTGATTTGGTGTTGCAACCCAAAGAGCAAGTGGGCGGAGAGTCCCAGTACTGGCCGTTATTTAATGCTGACAATCCAGAAGAGCGTTTCGGTAATATGCACTTCAGTATTGCGCAGGGTGGAGTTTTGACTTTGAAGATCACTCTGGACTTGTCTGAAGTGCCCGGTAGAGAGCTTGAGTTTGTGCGCTACCATCAGAATCACAAATTAGATGGCATTATTGCTCTGAGCCCAGATTTTCGTCACCAGTTTCGTGCTCGTGCGAAGGAGGTAGATGGGGATTACACCAAGTTGGTAATCAAAATCAAGGATAAAGAGAGCATTCCTGATAATTTTTCCTTCTTATGGATGTGTGTCGATGTCGAGACAGGTATGCACTTTGTTTCTGGCGACCCCGAGGCTGTAATTAACCCTCTTCCGTAGTGCATATCGCTTCCTTGACAACCCGTGAGGCCTGGGGGTGCGTACAGAGATTCTGGAATGCGGGTAAGGCAAACCATTCTGCGCTCATTCCCTGGCTAATTAGTTGCTCTGTGTGGTAGTTCGCAGACTGCCACTCCTTAGCAAGGGCGTATACTTGGGCTGCAGTGTGCTTGATATAAGTGCTTTCGGGGACCTCATGTAACAAATCCTTTATTAGGGATATAGAGCGTGCTGTTTCTCCGAGATAGGCTAGGGCCTGAGCCTTGTAGCGCTTTTGTTGGGGGTTAAGGGCATTATCTGTAAGTTCCAGTACTTTTGAAAAATATTTTTCCATTTGCTCTTGGTTGGAAAGCATCAGATATGTTTCTGCAACATATACGTACATTTGTAGATGTTCAGGAGAAGAATTTAGTACTTCTTTATATTCTTGTAATGCTTCCGTATATTTCCCTTGCAAGAAAAAGATGGTTCCCAGATTGGAATTAGTTTGCCAGTCTCTATGATGTTCAGGAACAGACAGGATGATATTTTTCGCTCTTTCAAAATTGCCAGTCTCCAGTTCAACTACTCCGAGGATGTTGTGAACTTTCCACCTATTCGGATAAGCCGTAACCATTTTTTCCAAAACACTTCTGGCTGAATCATAGTCTCCCAGTCCAACTAGGTTAATTGCTTTATAGTAGTAATTATTGAACGATGGGTTCAGCCCTGCGGCTTCGCTGGCATAGCGTAGGCTTTCTTTATAGTTTCCTTGGATATAGAGGAATCTGGCGAACTGAGTTAGGTGGTGAGCAGACGGATGTCCTTGAGTTTGTAATTTTTTTAGTATCGATTCAAACCCTTCCCTGTCTGTACTGAGGGACTTAATAAAAAGTTTGGTTTCTAGTATTGCTGCTTCATTGGCACCTAATCCCTCGGCGCTGGTGAGTATTCCAAGTGCGCTTGACAGTAGTCTAGAATCGTCTGTACTGGTAAATAAAGCTGCGGCGGCTTTTGCATATGCCAGATATAAATTCGTATTTACAGGGTATTTGCCTATTAGCTCTTTTAATATTTCCAGATCACTTTTGCTAACAACAGTATTGCCACCAATTTTGGAAAGAACCTCTAAGAACTGGTTGTAATCATCGGTTTCCATTTGAGCTTCTTTATAGGGGTTCTTATGATAGCTTTTGGGGAATAGTTCCACGGCACTGTTGCTGATCGTATATTGGGCTTCCTGACGCTTGTCACTGAGGAAAACAAAACTTGCCTGTTCGCGAATTTGGCTGTCGGCAGGGCTAATACGTTGAATCTCGATATTACAACGTACTTGTATACAGTCTACATGCGCCAGTAAGGCATCAGTGACTCCTTTGTTGTGCAGATTTTGTAATTGCCCCTCGTAGTTGGCCCCTTTTAATGGGTTGTAGCTTACTAATGCACTGGATTGGAGTTGGGTAGGCGCGCTTAGTAGCGCTTGCCTTATCATTGCCTTGATCAGCATTTTCTCGTTTTGCCCATATCCAGCCCCATTTATCTCAACGGGTAGTAAAGCTATATATTGTGGTGGCAGCTGCATATAAATTTTCCACCCCCAGAGGGCTACTGCACAGGTGGCTGCAAAGACGGTCAGTGCTATACCTATAGGTGCCCGTTTTTTTCTAGGCTTAATTAATAACTGGGTAACTGTTTCTGAATATTGCTGTGTTTTTATATCTATTCCATGCTTGCAAACGAGTTCTAAGGCTTCAAAAACTTGCTGGGCAGATTCTGGACGCAGTTCAGGGCGCTTTCCAAGCAGTCGGTCCAAAAGTGCTGCTAGCGGCTTGGGAATATCTGCCCAGGTTTGCTGCGGGGGTATATGAGGACTTTGAGTAATTTGCTGGGCGAAGGCCAGAGCACTCTTATCTCCCCGTTTAAAAGGTTTCGAATCGCACAGAAGCTCGTAGGCAATGGCTCCTAGGCTAAATAAATCGCTGCGGGCATCCAGTTTTGCTCCCTGTAACTGCTCTGGCGACATAGCTTGTACACTGCCGGCAATATGATCCTCTCTGGTTAAATCCTGATCACAATCCAAGGTTTTTGCAATACCAAAATCGGTAATCTTTGCTACACCGTCGGTGGTAACGAGGATATTTTCAGGCTTTAAGTCACGGTGGATAATCCCTAGGCAGTGGGCCTTACTTAATCCCTGGCAGATTTGCATCAGTAAATCGAGTTTTTCTGCCAGGGTCGGGGAGTTCTCCCGCATCCACTCTTTGAGAGTGACCCCCTCAACCAGCTCCATCACCAGAGCGATACTGTGATCTTTTTCGATAACATCGTACAAGCGTACGATATTGGGATGGTTTAGCCGTGCTAGTAGCTTGGCTTCACTGCGAAAACGCGCCTCGGCAGAGTTGCCGGTCATATCTGAGCGGAGCTGTTTGATGGCGACTTTGCGCCCGAGCTTGATATCTTCAGCGAGAAATACCACCCCCATACCGCCAGCGCCCAGGGTGCTTTCAACCCTGTAACGGCCTTGATATTCCTCAGTCTTCTCCAGCGCTACTACGTCCATGTAATGTAATCTTCTTGGATGGATGGGGGATTCTACCCGATAGTACAATTTCGTGAAGGCATCTGTCCCCTCCTAAAGAGAAATGGTTCACGTTATTCCATTCTGTTTGAATTATTTTCGATGGTTGGGACGTCAGTCCTTTCAGAGCATAATGTTGGGTAGTTGACGCGCAAATCATCAAAATTCGCCAGGGTACAGATGGATTGAAAGCCAATCGTCGTGAACCACACTGGGGCCATGCCAAGCTCCAGTGTCTTTCGTATATACGCTTTGGCGGAAAGCATGTCGCCACTGGCCATATAAACCTGGGCGCGGCTGTAATTTATAAACAGCCCATCAGGCGCGGTATTGTCAATCTTTAATAGGGCTTCAATGGCTTGCTCGCCCTGGCCTAGCTCTGAGTAGGCCCTTGCCCGCAGTAATAGCCCAAGCCAGTCCTGTTGTTCCTGTGCCAAGGTGAGGGCGCGCTGGGCAAACTCTTGTGATTTGACCGGCCTATTTTCCAAGCGTGCAATTTCTGCCAACAGCAGATACACATGGGGGTCTTTAGGCACTCGCTTAATAATATGGGCAAGGCAGTTTTTAGTGTCTTGCAACCGCTTTTCGATGTAATAAGACAGGCAGAGGTTGAAAGTATCCCGGTCACCCAATTGCTGTAAGCCCAGCTGGCTGAGTAGACGAATCGACTCCCCGGGGCGGCCTGAATCCAGTTCATTGGCTGCGAGCAGGGAGATGGCGTCAATATAGTGATTGTTGAGATGGATAGCCTGTAAAAGATGGGGTTTGGCTTTCTCCATTTGCCCCATCAGGGTCAGAGTCATTGCTTTTTGCCGAAGATAAATAGGGCTGGTGCGAATATTGAGCGCCTGATTAATGACTTCCAACGCGCGACTGTAAGCTCCTCCTCGTTGGTAGGCTCCCGCGCGCAGGAAATAGTAGAGAGCTTGATCCGGCAACAGCAGCTTTAATTTTGCAAGTAAGGCTTCTGTACGCTCGGTATCTGCCAGATAGATGGCAATCCTTACTTTGGTGACTAGTATCGTTGGATGGTTGGCAATTTTTGCAGGTATATTGTCGAGAAGCTCTTCGAGTCTGCCCCGTATTTTGGAATCCCGCGAATGATAAAAGTGAGTGACTAACAGGTCTGCTAGCAACTCATAGTAAGGGGGGAAGTAGGCGTTCTTTTTTAATAGTGCCTCCATTTCCGCAATTGCTTCAGCGACATCCGCTTCATTATTACGCTGCTCGAATACCTCGAGGTAGCGCTGATAATCCTCTGGACTCAAGCTGAACAGGGTACCTTGGTTTTCTGCTGGATAGCTGGGTAGCAGATAGTGCAGCTGTTGTAGGACACGCGCGCGGCTTTCCAGGGGGGCATCGAGATTCAACATAGTGCTGCGGCTGGCGGTCTCGACAAAGTCTTCAGTTTCTATCAGGTCGAACGAGGCTTCGCAGAGAGCCGCTTCACAGTTCAGGGCAAATTGTAGTAGAAGCTGTGCGTTGAGCGCTTGCGCCTGCTCGCGCAAGGGTCTGCCCTTAAGTTGCTGTGACTCTGAATAAGGAACCAGTAGCAGCGCTTTTTGGTCGGATAATCCCTGCTTGATAGAGCTGAGAAGATTATTGGCTAACAGTCTTTCCTCGCGGCTGTGCAGGTTAGATAGGTTTGGCTCAATAATTGCAATATATTTTCCAGAGGGCTTTTTATTTCCCGGTAGCGAAAGTTGCGGGAAAACCGCAGCGGTTAAGCCGAGCAATACTGCACAGGATGCCAGGAGTATCCCGGCTACGAGCTTGCGACCTTTGTTTTTGCGTCGTTGTTGTACGTGAAAATCTTCAGTGGTGATCGTTGTTTCGTACTCTTCGGCGCTTTCCTGATCTGATGTCAATTGACTCAGAATCACTTCGAAATCGGCTGCTACAGAGGCTGCGCTGACGGGGCGCTTATCGGGGGTTTTGGCCAGCAACTTATCCAGCAGTTTACACAGTGCCGCAGGAAGCCCGGGATTAACGACTCCAACTGGGGGGTGCGGGCTGTTGATGATCCGGTCGATAATAACGTATGGACTTCCATGCTTGCCAAACGGAGACTGGCCACAGAGCAGGTGGTAAGCGAGCATCCCCAAGGCAAATAAGTCGCAGCGGCTATCCAGTTTTTCTCCGAGGGCCTGCTCGGGGGACATGGCGTACCAGCTTCCGGCGACATGATGCTCTCGGGTTAAGTCTTTCGTATCCTGCCAGCTTCGGGCAATACCAAAATCAGCGATCTTCGCAATGTTATTGCTATCAATAAGGATATTATCGGCTTTAAGGTCGCGGTGAATAATGCCGGCGGCATGTGCCCGTGCCAGTCCGGTAGCGATTTGCTTGAGCAATTGTACTTTCTGGCGAAGGTTGGGATTAAACTCCCGTGCCCAGTAGGTGAGTGGGCGGCCATCGACATACTCCATCACCAGGGCGACATCGCTTTGCTCTTCTACAACATCGTAGATTTGCACAATATTATTATGGTTGAGCTGTGCGAGAAGCAGGGCTTCCTGATGAATCCGCCGGGAGGCAGATTCATCGGCCGGACCTTTGAGTAGCCGTTTTATGGCAACCTGTCGGTTGAGTCGCTCGTCTTTGGCCAGGTAGACAACACCCATGCCTCCGGCACCGAGCTGCCCTAAAATCTTGTAATGGCCGATATAAGAAGGTGGTTGCACTGACATTGTAGATATTGCCAAGGGGCTCAGTGATTCAGTTCGCCATCCCTGGCAAATAGTGACTGAATAAATAAAAGGGGGGGGCTAGTCCTGAGCGTCCTTGCAACCTATCCGTTTACGCTTCCTGAGGCTCTGTTTTCGCCTCCAGTTGCGTGCCTTTATAAATCTCGAATTGGCGGCAGCCGATACGGATCTCCCAGGAACGACGTTCCACCAGATCTGAAGTGTCAACAGCATCTGGCAGAGATTCTGAAATTTGCTTGCGCGCGCGGAATATCTGGGTATTCAGGTGATTGACCGTGATGCCCAGCTCGTGAGTGGCTACCTGGATGGAAACCCAGCCTTGAGAGTCCGTATCCATACCGTTTTGCATATCACTGAAGCGCGCGCGGGCCAGGTACAGCAGCAAGTAGTTGTGAATTCTGGCCGGTAGCGATTGCTTCATGCCTTCGCGTTGGAGCTGTAATTGCACATGCTCCTCATGAGAGCTGACGGAGAAACGCAGTTCAAAATCAACGATTGACAGTTGTTGTAAGGACAGCTCCTTGGTTGCTCCCTGGTTGTCAGCCAGGAACAGTTGCCAACTGTTTAAGCCGCAGTCGATTCGATCTCCGTGGTTGACTAGGGTCTTGTTGCCGTCTTCTGCGGAATCCCCGGTAAACTCATAGAGCCACTGCCCGGTAAGCGGGCTGTACTGTAAGCTGGCTAGGGGCTCATTTTCATCGGGGAGCAGGTGATATTGCTCGAGCGGTTGCGCCTCGCCTGAGTGAATATCGATCAATAAATTTTCGGGTGCGTCGAGGTTCTCAACGATCCAGGCTGGGTTGTTCACACGCCCGAAGCAGATCTTATCACCGGTCTGTAGTGGATAACTTTTGGCGGGAACCAACTGCTGGCCATTCAACCAGGTTCCATTGCGGCTCAGGTCGCGAATATTCCAGTGAGTGCCTGTCCACTGAAGAGCCGCATGTATTCCAGAAATTTCAGCACTGGTGATACGAGTATCCACTGCGCCCTGGCGACGCCCTACGGTGTGGTGCGCCATTAAATAAACTGGCTGATCCTTATCTGGATGCTGTAAGCAAGCCATATTCCTACCCTTTTGCCCTGCCAACAATCTATTGTGGCTTTCTGTTGTGACTGAATTTCATTCAAGGAGGGTGAGGCTGAGGGTGCCAGTTCTACAATTGCTCCAGCTGAATACAGCAAAGGTTCACAGCTGTTCGTGGCACTTGCTTCTCGCAGATTGAGGTTCAGCTGGCTACAGATATAGAGGAGTCACCGAATAGCGGCACTACTCCAATGGTGGCGTTGGAGCTGATTCACCTTGCCTTGAGTAATTAAGTCACTAAGTATTCTTGAAAGTTGTTGTATTGATGCGCCCCCTTTATACCGATCCAGGGGGGGAATGCAATAATTGTTCGTAATTACTGCCATTTTCGCTGATAAGTTGTGTTGCCGTCAAAAGTCTCGCCGCCTTTTTCTTAGTCAGGGGTGTGATCCAGTTAAGGTTTGGGCTTTTATAATTACACGCTTGTCTGATCAATACTCACAAGCTGGTCTGCCTATAGCGCTTTAGGTGATCGGTGTCGGCACAATATATTTCATTGTTGTGCGCCTGTACCAGCTTCATTTTTACTATTTTATCCATTGGGCATTATTTTCTGCTTATTGGAAATAAGTCTCAATTGTAAAAAGGAATCCCTGTCATTTGCGAATAGGTTTGGCGCTTTATGCCAACTTATTTGTCATTGTTGTTACAGTTAAACTGAGGTAGATAATTTGTATTGAATCCCTCAAGGCACTCAGGTAGTTGCTTGCAGCTGGATAATGCTAACTTGGTAGTCGTATACCGGGGGGTAGGCGTTGAGGAACTGTTGCAGTCTTTTAGTATGGAGCGCACACCTGGTTTGCGGGGCAAGCCAGGTGTGCTGGCGTTACTACGACCCAAGGGGCTGATGGCGGGCCTGGATTGGCTGCTGGGAGCCGCGGTTGTTGGTGCGGCCTATTGGGTGCGAAGTGTAACTAGCCGGTGACTGTCACGTGGTTGGTCGGCACAAGTAAGGGGGAGCCCGGACAGGGTTGCCGGGCTCGGGACACTGTATCTGGATTAGATTTTGATGCCTTCAATATCCAGAATCATCTCAACTTTCTGAGATGCGGGTCCCAAGGTCTTGATACCGAAGTCTTTCAATTCAAACACAGTGGTTCCACTGAAGCCCTGGCGGTAACCGCCCCACGGGTCTTTACCGCCACCGATATTGGTGACATCAATCGAGATTGGCTTGGTGATACCGTGCAGGGTGAGTTCGCCGTTCAGGCGTGCTTCGCCGTTTTCGAGCGGTTCGAAGCTGGTGCTCTTGAAAGAGGCGGTGGGGTATTTGGCGGTATCGAGAAAATCGTCGCTGCGCAGGTGCTTGTCCCGCTCGGCGTGGTTACTGTTAAGACTATTTACATCGATATCAACATTGATAGTGGACTTCTCAGGCTGCTTTTCATCATAGAAAAAGGAGCCACTGAAATCGTCAAAGCGGCCATAGAGCCAGCTGTAACCCAGATGCTTAATACGGAATTGAACAAAGGCGTGGGCCCCTTTGGTGTCGATTTTGTATTCCGCTGCTTGGGCGACAGAGCCCATCAGGGCGGCAATCAGCAATACAGAGAGCTTCTTCATATCGTTTTTTTCCTTATTGGGGGGTTGAGAGTGTAGTTTCCACATGTGAGTGATCTTTTTCTGAGTTCTTTGCGCGAATGCCAAGCATCCTGCGCAAAGTGGCATCGCGGTCGATAAAGTGATGTTTCAGTGAAGCCAATATATGCAGGACCAGGAGCCCGATCAGACTCCAGGCAAGGATTTCATGAATAGAGCCGGCAAAATCTTCTTGATCTGGGAGGTCTTGAAGGGACGCCGGGATGCTGAACAGGCCAAAAACATCTATTGGCCGACCGTCAGCCGTGGATATCAGATATCCAGAAATCATAATAGCGAAGAGCAGCGTATAGAATATACCGTGGGTGGCTCCAGCTATACGTCTCTGCCAGGGCGGGGTGCCAGTACTGCTTACTGGAGTAGAATTAAATAGACGCCATAGCAGCCTGAATAATAATAAAGCCAGCAATATGATGCCGACGCCTTTGTGGATCTCCGGAGCTTGGCGATACCAGGGATCATAGTAGGATAGCTGGCGCATCCACCAGCCCAATATAAAAGTACCTATGACCGCCGGGGCCATGAGCCAGTGGAGGGCAATGGCTACCCAACCGTAGCCGGTGGCGCTGTTCCTGGCTTGCAAGTGTCTCTCCTATGGTTAATGCATCGTACTCAGAAAGGGGTGCTAGATTACAGCCTTTGTGGTCCGCTACCAATGGTCAGTCGATGGGTATGGGAAGGGGGTTCAGAATTTTAACTGAGGTGGGCTAGACCGTTCTGCCGGTGGCGCCTTCGCGCTCTGCGGCCTGAAGTATGCGCTCACAAACGATGATGTCCAGGGAGGTGGAGCGTTGTGCCAGCTGTTCAGCCAGCCAGCTGGTGGTGTGTTCCTCGTTCTCAAAGGCCAGTTGTTCCAGCTGCCAGATAACATTCAGCAACAGTTGACGCTCCAGTCCTATCTCTGCGACCTGGCTTGGGAACAGCTGTGGCTCCAGCAGCTCAAGATCATCGCGCTTTAGCACTAATTCGGTAAAGGTGGGGTACCAGAGACTGCTAAACGGCTCCGGACGCTGGTGATAGTCGAAGGTGATGCGCAGGTGGTTGCCATCGGCATCCTCGAGGAGAGGGGTGTCATGCTCGTACGCGGGCAGTGCGGGATTGTGTCGCAGGATATCTACGATTGCACGCCAATCACTGACATTTTCAAAGCAAAGTTTGACCGGCTCAATCAATTCCTGAATACCCTCGTGGTTCTCCAGGCTCAATTTTTGTCCGGGCCGATACCAATAGAGATCCAGCAGTTGCTCGTCGGCAAGGTCGGCCAGGTGTGTACTGGTCAAAGGTTCTTCAGACAAGGCGCTCAAGTGGTCGACAGCCTGCTTCACACTGAGCCACTGTTTGCGATGGAAAAATCGTTTGTTGGTGGTATTCCCCATGGGGTTCTCCCGGCGCTACGGCACCGGCAATTTTTACGACCTGGAGCCCCAAGTTTAGCAGCCGGTATGGGAAGGCCGGGGGCTATGCCGGCGCTAAAACGCCAGAATAGAAAAGTTGGCAATTTACACAGTCAAGGGAGGTACAATGGCGTTTTTTTCACACCCAAGGCTGCTGATTATGAGGCTAATAACCGGACTGTTGTCGCTGGCTTTTACTGTTCAGGCTTACGCTGGCGTGTCATTCGTCGCGCAGGAAACTGCCGACTACGCAGTCAAAAAGTACGAAGCTGCAATGACCGATACCCTGGCTGAGCTGGTGCAGTTTGAAACTGTCGCGCGTGCGAATGTGCCGCTGGAGGACAATCAAGCCTTTTCAGGCTTCAAGCAGTCACTCAAGCGCAAAGCTCTGTCGCTGGGGCTTGAGTATCAGGATCACGGTCACGTCCTCGTCGTTGCTTTGGGTGAAGGGGATGAGAAGCTTGGTATTGTGACCCACGGTGATGTCCAGCCAGCTAATCCCAAAAAATGGCAAAACAGCCCCTTTGTTTTGGATAGGGAAAGTGAGCCAGGCAAATTGGTCGCACGCGGCAGTGAGGATGACAAGGGGCCTATAGCGACAGCGCTCTATGCGATGAAAGCGATCAAAGATCAGGCTGTGCCGATGAAGCGCCGTGTGGAGTTATTGGTATACCTGGCTGAGGAGTCGGACTGGGCGCCTTTCAAAACTTTCCTTAAGACCTACTCGATTCCTGATTACAACATCACTATTGATGCCAGCTATCCGGTAGTTACTGCAGAAAAAGGGTGGAGTGAGGTACAGGTGACCGCGAAGGGGCAGGTTTCTGAAGATTTATCTGGTCCTCATTTAAAGAATTTCACTGGCGGTTACTTCAGGAGTCAGGTGCCAGATCATGCCCAGGTAACACTTTTTAATTCCAACGCAAAGCTTTTAAGTGCGATTCGTAGCCGGGCGGCAGAGCACAAAAATATAGAATTTGAATTTTTGGCTGTTGAGAACGGCCATCAAATAACCGCGAAGGGCGTCGCCATCCATAGTTCCGAACCAGAACACGGGATTAATGCCATCGCCTACCTCGCTGACATCCTCGCTGTCCACGATTGGCCGATGAATGCGTCGGGTACCCTGGTTCACTATCTGAACGACTTGGTTGGCACCGGGGTTTATGCTGAGAGCTTCGGTGGCATAGCATACAGCGATGGCTTTATGGGGCCGATGACGGCGGCAGTGACGATGGTTAAACAAGATGACGAAGGTCTGACTTGCTTTTTAAATCTTCGCCGCCCCACGGGTAAAAGTGCAGTTCAACTGGAAGGAGAAATACACTCCGCCCTGGCCGGCTGGCAGTCGAAAAGAAAGGTTAGCTTGGCGGGTATTGTAGTGACTCTGGGGACTCCTTACCGGGTTGACGGAGCAGCCCATGTTGAACCTCTCCTAGAAGTATTTCGCCACTTCAGTGGGATTAAAGATGCACAGCCGGTTTCAATCGGGGGCTCTACAAATGCTAAATTGTTGCCAAATGCTGTGAGTTTTGGCCCCTCTATGCCGGGACGGCCCTACACCGGACACTCTGAGCATGAATTTATCACTGTAGAGCAGTTCCGCATGAACTTAAAAATGTACACCGCGATGTTGATCGAGATAGGAAATTTATGAGCGAAGAGGCGCAGACCTAGAGGCTGTGATGAGATGAGAATCTATCTGAATAGTCGCAGATAGATTCCGTAAAATAACAATATCAAGGGTGATTCGAGGATCAGCAAGTAGCATCGCGGCAGTTCTCGGTGACAAGCCCTAAATCTTAATAGAGTTATTAGATGTTTAATTTTCTTCCCTATTTTTTGCTTCTGGTGATGTCTTCGCTGCTTTTGATTTTGAGTACACTTGTGTGCGCCATCCCAATACTCTTATTTGCAGTGGTCAGGTTGGTACTACCTTTTGCCGCTTTGCGTAAGCTTTTCGCCTCCTTTTTTATTGCATGCGCAGAAATGTGGATCACTTTAAATAAGGGCTGGATGAAGTTGACCCAAAGAACTCATTGGGATGTGGAGGGCGTGGATCAGCTCGATAAAAATGGATGGTATCTGATAACTGCAAACCATCAGAGCTGGGTGGATATATTTATCATGCAATCGATTTTCAATCGAAAAATCCCTTTCCTGAAATTTTTTATTAAGCAAGAGCTGATAAGAGTGCCGGTGATAGGGCTTTGTTGGTGGGCACTCGATTTCCCCTTTATGAAGCGCTATAACAAAGAATATTTGAAAAAGTATCCGGAGAGGCGGGGCCAGGATCTTGAGGCGACTAAGAAGTCGTGCGAGCGTTTCAAGGACATGCCGACCAGTATTATGAATTTCCTGGAAGGTACACGGTTCACCAAGGAAAAACATGCGAGGCAAAAATCGCCCTTTAAGCACTTATTAAAGCCTAAATCAGGCGGTATTGCCTTCGCCATGCACTGTATGGGGGAACAATTAAATCAGCTTTTAAATGTCACTATTGTCTACCCTGATGGTACTCCAACTTTCAATGATTTTCTTGGTGGCAAGCTAAAGCAGGTAATTGTTCGAGTTGAGCAGATACAATTGCCGAGTGAATTCTTTACTTCTGATTACACTACGGATCAAGAATTTCGGATAGAGTTTAATCGCTGGGTGAATGATTTGTGGACTGATAAGGATATGTTAATCGAAGACCTGTTGAAGAAAGACCAAGCTTGAATTTCTTCCTGTTGGGGCTCACTCAAGAGCCCCTTGTAAAAATTCTTATCAGAATTTTATAACCATATAGGGAGTTGGGCGCGAATCTCGTCCGGTTCACAGCCGACTAAATTCTTACCCGTTTCTCCAGCAATGGTGGCGCGGGTGGGTGTTTTCAGGACATCCCGCAAGCTGCCGACCATATAGGGCTCTGCAACGATGTAGAGTTTTTCGTAATGTCCCTCCTGTCGCCCTCGCTCCAGAGTGTGTGCAATTTCTTTGGCAAATTTCTCTCCATTGCGACGGTGTAATCCTGAAGAATTACCCATTGCATGTCGGCCCTGACCGTAACTGTCAAAGCTACGCCCGGGAGCATCGCTCTCTTGATCCCTGCCGGAGAGACGGGATTCCGGATGGATAAGCCCTCGGATTTCGTTAAGATTTCCCGCACGCTTGCTGGCTTCGAAGATTCTTGCTTGGGACTGGTTGGCCACAAGGACCCATGCTAGAGCCATGAACCTATCCTCGTTTAACTGCCTCCTATAATCCTAGTAACTGACAATGTGGGCCACGAACTTAGCTGGCTTTGTCAGGGTTTTCCAATTTTTTTAGAATAAAAATAAATTAAAAATATTCTTTCATTCTTTTTACGATGGATTTTACAGTCAGTTCTTCCTTCAGGGTGTCGCAGTATTTCCTAGACTGTACACAAGATGTGATAGGCGAAGCTGAGACTCTAGGGTCTCTCTTGCGCATCGTGCGATGTAGTGAAAGAAAGAGGTTGTAGTTATGAGTTTGATACCCAGAGGATCCCTGCTGGATCTCGATAATATGTTCGAGCAAATGCTCTCGCCATCGCGTGCGATTGGCTCAGAGCGGGAGGGATTTTTTTCGCCGCGTATTGATGTTAGTGAAAGAAAGAATTTGTATGTAATTAGTGCTGAATTACCTGGCGTGGGTAAGAATGACATTAATGTGACCTTGGAAAATGGGGTTTTAACCCTTGAAGCGGAGGTCCACCGGGAAGTCAAAGAAGAAAAACATGGTCGAGTACTTCGTCAGGAGCGGCGGTACGGTAAATTCCTACGCAGCTTCAATCTTGGAGAGGATGTGCGTGAGAGCGAGATCGACGCAAACTTCAAGGATGGGATACTGACGTTGACTGTGCCAAGGCACGAGGGCCACCCTCCTCAGAGAAAGCGTATTGAAGTGCATTGATCTCTGGATAAAGTGAGTGATGGGTGGCCACCTGTCACTCTTCCTTATGAGCGATTCCATTGTTCGAGGTGAGTATGAAAGTTAAACATGCAATGCATGAGGGCGCTACCTGGTGCACCCCGGATACACCATTACAAGAGCTGGCAAAAATACTGCGGGACGAAGATATTGGTGCAGTCCCTATCGGTGAAAAGGACAGGCTGGTGGGTATAGTGACTGATCGGGATATAGTGTGCCGCGGTGTTGCGCAGGGCGGTGATTTGAACTCACTGACTGCCCGTGATGTTATGACTGAAGGCATTGAGTGGTGCTGGGAGGAGGACGACTTACTCTCGGCTGTTCACAAGATGGAGCAACAGTTACTGCGTCGGATGCCAGTGCTAAATAGTGAAAAGCGGATGGTAGGTATTCTCAGTTTAGGCGATATCACCAGCGCAATCGCCAGTAAGCAAGGTGGTCAGTTTGCCGCGGCCATATCTTCTCACCATTAAGTGACAGAGTTAAGTCTGTAATGGCGTCCCTCACAGTTGCCAGCCAGAGGCAGCAGCTGTGGGTGAAGCCATTGTCAAATAGCCGTGATGAAGCTCTACAGCCTCTGGTTTGCTCAAGTGTCTAGGCCCCTGACTGACGCTCCTTCCCCGCAAAATTTAATTTGATCCTGTAGCTATTTGAAAATGACCTTGGACAATCGCTGCCAGCTTGGGTTGGTGCATAACCGCAAACCCTGCATATTAGATCAAGCCTCGACATACCTGGCTTGCGTTCAAACATCTCTATTCGGATTGGCTGGTGCTTAAAAAATACTTTTTAGTCGCTTGTTGGGAGCGCAACACTGAAATCAGTCGTATAATCCCCATTTTTTCTGAGGTTACTTATGACTGTGAGTCAGGCGCAATTATTACAACGTAGCGAGCATCGGTGTGAACTGTGCAAAGCTAACAATGAGTTGGCAGCTTATCCCGTCCCACAATCCAACGGCTATCCGAATGCTGAGGTCCTACTGTGCTTGACCTGTCGGGATCAGTTGGAAAACCCTGCACAAATTGATGGCGCGCACTGGCATTGCCTTTCCGACAGCATGTGGAATCCAGAGCCGGCAGTTCAGGTATTGGCGTGGCGGATACTTAAGCGCTTGTCCAGTGAAACCTGGGCCCAAGACCTGTTTGATATGCTCTATCTGGATGCCGATTTGCTAGCCTGGGCGGAAGCGGGGTCAATTCCACAAACCGATGACTTACCGATTCACCGGGATAGTAATGGTGTGCAGTTACTATCGGGAGATAGTGTGGTTATCATCAAGGATTTGGATGTAAAAGGCAGCAGTTTGGTGGCCAAGCGAGGCACCACAGTGCGAGGGATAAGCTTGACGGATAACCCGGAACAAGTAGAGGGAAGGGTTGAGGGGCAGCGAATTGTCATTTTGACCAAATTTGTCAAGAAGAGTGGCTGAGCAAGGACATCGTGACTGGCATTCAATATCCAATAAAGTAGCTGGTTAGGTACAAGATATCTCACCTGCCTATTTCTATTTTTTCTTGCTGAACACTGGATTGCCTAAAGTGCTGAAGTAAATTATTCATACCTTAGTAATGTCAGCTGACCCATGCTTTTATGGATCAGCTGATAATTTTAAGGGCGATGTAAGGTACGATATTAAAACCGATAATGAATATTTTATACTGAGCTAAATACTGAAAATAGGCTCTGCCTAGATCTTGTTCATTGAGTCTGAATATTCTCGCATGTACTCTTGTAATAACCTCTTTCCTTGTGACTATCCCTAAAGTGGATAGCAGTAGAATTATTGCATTGATAATTGAGGTCCAGCCTAAAAATTGGGTTAGATTTTCAATGGTCATAGATATTTCCTTTTGAGGCATTCTCGGTATGGCGAGGATGTTAGTGAAGTTATTTGAGGTCTGGGAATGGTAGATAGTATGGCACCACATCAGTAACATGTTAGTAGGGGTCAATGATAGAGCTAGTCCTTAGTGCCCCAGAGTGAATGTGTGATATGGATATCGTCAGGTGCCCTCTATAGTATATCCATATAAAACTTCTTGAGTCATTGCGCGATCACTAAATAGGGTCGTCGACACTTTAGCGGTAGCTGAATCATGAAACCTATCTATGAGATTCGTAGTGGTGCCCTAGCAGGCTTTAATATTTTGGTGCCGCAACTTGGTGGAAGCCCTTCCGGGATTCTGGCGAAAATGGGTTTGCCTGCCGATTGTACACGACGCCCGAATGTATTAATTCCCATTGCAACACTGACCGACCTTTTGAATATTTGTTCTCAGAAATTTGCCTGTGATGATTTTGGTCTACGCTTGGCTGACAAGCAAGGGCTGCGCATGCTGGGTGTATTGGGTAAGCTGATACTAGAAAGTAAAAATCTAAAAATAGCCTTGATGGCGACGCACCGATATATGGTATTACATAATCAGGCCGATCACTGGAAAATACAAGGGTCTGACGGCTTTTGGTTGGCGGAGAGAGTGAATCACTTTCCCTGCTCTGTTGCTGCAGAGCAATACAATGAACTTGCCATGGGCGCCGCCTACCGTTTGTTACGAGACATGGTCGGTGAAGAAATTGTCCCCCGCTCAGTATCCTTCCGACATAAGCAGGTATCATCGCAAAAGACCTACCGAGATTTTTTTGGTGTGGAGGCTTTGTTTGACCAGAGACGTGACTGCCTGATTTTTGAAGGAACCCTTATGGATCACTCTCTGGTTAAACCAGGGCAGGGTCTTATCAAATATTTTGATGAATTCACCCGGTGTTTATTGGGTGAGCATGGAGGGAATATTGGGAGGCAGGTGCAAGTATTAATTTTGCAAACTTTGGGGGCGCAACAGCACTCCCTAGTACAGATTTCTCGACTGTTGGGAATGCCTGCCAGAACACTACAGCGTCGCCTAAGTGAAGCAGGTACCTCCTTCAAACAGCTGCTACAGGATGCGCGTATGGAGACGGCATGCTGGCATCTTCGAGCCTCGAGTATAGATATTGGTCTCTTGTCTGCAAGCCTCGGATATACCGATATCAGTGCCTTTTCAAAAGCATTTCGGGTTATGCATGGGAGTTCCCCTTTGCAGTGGAGGAAGCGTCAGGAGGCCAGAGATTGATGTGTGGAAATAGCTTATCGGGGGAGTGTTCCTGCTACTGGCAGCCGTCATTTACCGAATTTCATTAGCATCTATTCTCCTGAGCTTTAGGTTTTGCACCGGTATTGATAGCCGGCTATGCTGGGCGCCATATAAGTAAACAACGAAAGGTATGAATGAAAATGGGTGCTGAGACAATTCGCTGTAAAGCAGCTGTGGCTTGGGGCGCCGGTGAGCGTTTAGTAATTGAAGATGTAGATGTAATGCCGCCCCAGCTCGGTGAGGTGCGTGTAAAGTTACATGCCACCGGAGTTTGTCATACAGATGCTTTTACCTTATCGGGAGATGACCCCGAAGGTGTATTTCCAGCGATTCTTGGGCATGAGGGAGCGGGTATTGTAGAGTCGGTTGGCGAGGGAGTCACCAGTGTATCGGTGGGGGATCATGTAATACCTCTTTACACTCCTGAATGCGGAGAGTGTAAATTCTGCCTTTCGGGAAAAACAAACCTGTGCCAGAAGATTAGAGCTACCCAAGGTAAAGGGCTAATGCCAGATGGCTCCACCCGATTCTCGGTAAATGGTCAGCCTATTTATCACTATATGGGCACATCGACTTTTTCTGAGTATACCGTGCTACCCGAAATTTCGGTCGCAAAAATAAACCCTGCAGCCCCCTCAAATGAAGTTTGCCTGCTGGGTTGCGGTGTTACCACGGGAATGGGGGCAGTAACCAATACCGCCAAGGTGGAGGCCGGTTCTTGTGTGGCAATTTTTGGCCTGGGTGGAATAGGTCTAGCTACAATCATTGGTGCCAAGATGGCCGGTGCTGCTCGGATTATTGGTATTGATATTAACGAAGAAAAATTTCCCTTGGCGAAAAAACTAGGCGCCACAGAGTGTATCAACCCCAAAGATTATAACCAGCCGATTCAGGATGTGATCGTGGGAATCACCAATGGCGGAGTAGATTACTCCTTCGAATGTGTGGGCAATGTAAATCTGATGCGGTCGGCATTGGAATCTTGTCATAAGGGTTGGGGCGAGTCCATTATTATTGGTGTTGCCGGAGCGGGTCAGGAAATCACTACCCGTCCATTTCAGTTAGTGACGGGTCGCGTTTGGAAGGGATCTGCCTTTGGCGGGGTAAAGGGCCGCTCAGAACTTCCTGCTTTTGTGGAACGCTATTTGGCCGGCGAATTTAAGTTGGATGACTTTATTACTCACACGATGCCCCTGTCACAGATTAATGATGCTTTTGACCTGATGCATGAAGGTAAAAGTATTCGCAGTGTTATTCACTTTGGTAAAGTTTAATAGGAAAGAAAACAATGTCTATTGAGCTGATAAATAGCACCAAGGCCTTTGATGGTTTACAGCAACAGTATCGACATAGCTCTAGGCTCCTAAACTGTCCGATGGTATTTTCCGTCTTTTTACCACAGGATAAGGAGGGGGATACAATACGGAAGTATCCAGTACTCTACTGGTTGTCAGGGCTCACCTGTACCGATGAAAACTTTAGTCAAAAGGCGGGAGCACAGCGACTTGCTGCCGAACTGGGCATTATTTTAGTGGTGCCAGATACCAGCCCCAGAGGTGATGGAGTAGCCGATGATTCGGCTTATGACCTGGGGCAGGGTGCTGGCTTTTATGTGAATGCAACTCAAGAACCTTGGAGGCAACATTATAGAATGTATGATTATATTGTTGACGAGCTTCCACAGTTGATAGAAATGCATTTTCCGACAAATAATAGACGCGGCATATTTGGGCATTCAATGGGTGGACATGGTGCTCTGGTGATAGGGATGCGTAATCCACAGCGTTATCAGTCTGTTTCTGCATTTAGTCCCATTTGTAATCCCATTGCCTGCCCCTGGGGAGAAAAGGCGCTGGGAGCATACTTGGGGGCGGATGCACAGAGCTGGGAAAATTACGATGCCACTGTATTGATTGGCCGGGCTGTGGAGCATCTGCCAATATTAGTTTCTCAGGGAGATCAAGATCAGTTTCTGGGGAAGCAACTCAAACCGCATGCCTTGCAGATAGCGGCAGAGGCCAGCGGTTATCCACTTAAGTTAGAGCATCATCAGGGTTACGATCACAGTTATTACTTTATTGCCTCATTTATAGAAGAGCACTTACGATTTCATGCCGATTTTTTGTTGAAGATAGATGCTTAAGTGCTTTCACTTTTTACAGCCTGTTTGTAGGGAAGGTAGTGAGCTGGTTAATGTAGTTTGATTGCTTGACTGGCTGCACAGGGATATTGGTCTGCGAAGCGAAAGTCACCCCCTTGGGCCGGGACAGAATTGTCTGGCTGCGGGGGTGCTGAGGAGTAGTGCCTTGCTACAGCTGGAGTGCCCGGCATTCACCTATTATTTCTGCTCTGTTCTGATCAAAGGTCTGTTCGATCAGGAACCATCCATTGGGGCAAAAGCTACTTTCAGCCAGTAGTAGTTCCATCCTCTGCTTTGCCAATTTTTTGATATCCCCTGAATTACGGCCTGGGCCACTCGCTCCGCTTGGCTCGCCACCGCCACCAGGGCCTTTACCACCGCCCCCTGGGCCTTTACCGCCACCTCCTGGGCCTTTACCGCCACCCCCTGGGCCTTTGCCACCACCGCTGGGTTGTTTTCCACGATCCCCCGGCCCGGAACCTATGGTCGCTTTGTAGGTGAAACGGCGGTGTCCCAGTTCAGTGATGTCGGTAATAAACGACTCCGTAGAGGGTATTTCTGGTGTCGAGCTACAGCCAGCAGCAAATAGAGCGGCGGCCATAGAGGCAAAGAAATGGACCTTCATTATTGTTACCCCATTATTGAATAAAAGCCTTTTTACGACATTAGCTAACCACAAATGTTGGTTAAGCAGAGTAAACAATTGTAAAGAGGGGGCAAAGCAGTAGGATTATCCAAGAGTGTCAGTTGCTACACCTCCCGAAAGGTTCCGTTGTAGAATCCACTATACGGTTTGCGATAGCCCCTATTTTGCAATAGCACCAATATAGCCGTACTTGCCAGAAGTTGTTCTGGTCGCAGAGTGATTGACGACTTGCTAACAATATTGAATACAAAGAGCTTCCCCATGAAACAGACACTGCTTGCATTGCTCGGCTGTACTTTTGCAGGAATTTGTTCTGCAGAGCCGCTTACTATTGAGCGCTTATTCTCTGATCCTGCTCTGAGTGGTGCTACCCCTCGTGCGCTGGAGTACTCCCCGGATGGCCGCCGTGTCACTTTTTTAAAAGGTCGGACTGACGACTACAACCGCTATGACCTCTGGGAATACAACCTGGAAGATAAGCAGTCTCGTGTACTGGTGAATTCCGATAAATTACACAGTGGAAGTGAAGAGCTCTCCGATGAAGAGAAGGCCAGGCGAGAACGCCAGCGGATTTACGGCAGTGGCATCATGGAATACAGCTGGTCAGAGGATGGCCAAGCTCTCTTATTTCCTCTGGCGGGAGATATTTACTACTACGACCTGGAAGAACACTCTTCACGCCGTTTAACGGCAACGGAAGACTTTGAGACCGATGTAAAGGTCTCACCAAAGGGACACTTTGTATCTTTTATCCGTGACCAAAATATTTTTGTCGTTGATTTGCAAACTGGCAATGAACGGCAACTGACCACAGATGGTGAAGGTCCTATTAAAAATGGTATGGCGGAGTTCGTAGCCCAAGAGGAAATGGGGCGAATGACGGGCTATTGGTGGTCTCCTGATGATCGATATATTGCCTACTTGCAGGTCGACGAATCTCCCGTAGATCAGGTAACCCGAAGTGAGATCTATGCAGACCGTATTGAAATGATACGGCAAAGGTATCCTGCGGCGGGCCGAGCCAATGCCAAAATACGTTTGGGCGTTATGAATCTTGATTCAGGGGATACGCGCTGGATTAACCTGGGGGATAATCAGGATATTTATATCCCTCGGGTTCAGTGGGCCCGTGATCATCTTTTGAGTTTCCAGTGGCAATCCCGTGATCAACAGAAACTCGAATTGCGAACCTACAACCTGAAAACAAAAAAAACGAAGATCCTTCTGACGGAATATAGTGATACCTGGGTAAACTTGAGCGACGATCTGTTTTTTTTAAAAAATAGCGATGAATTTATTTGGTCTTCAGAGCGGAATGGATTCAAACATCTTTATAAATATGATCTAAGTGGTAAATTGCAGTCACAATTGACCGCTGGAGACTGGGTGGTTGATGAGCTCGAAGCTGTTGATGAGACATTGGGGCGACTGTACTTTTCTTCACGAAAAGAGACTCCGATAGAGAGACATTTATACTCAGTATCAATCCAGGGAAAGAGTAATATTCTCAGAATCTCACAGCGCAGTGGTATGCACTCCATTGAGTTTTCCAAGGATGCTTCCGGTTATATTGATAAGTTTTCCAGTGTAACGACTCCTCCGCAGGTCAGTTTACATGACTCTGCCGGATCGAGAGTGACCTGGCTGGAAGAGAATGCAGTGGATCGCGATCATCCACTGTACCCGTATCAAAACCAGTGGATAGTCCCGGAGTTTGGCAATATCGAAGCACCCCATGGCCAGGACCTTCACTATCGACTATATAAGCCAGCAAATTTTGATCCCAAAAAACGCTATCCTGTAATGGTTTTTGTTTATGGTGGACCTCATGTACAGGTTGTTACCAATAGCTGGGATAGAGAATTCAATCAGTTTATGGCCCAACAGGGCTATATCGTTTTTTCTCTGGATAATCGCGGCTCTGCTAACCGTGGAGCTTCTTTTGAAAACCCAATATACAAAAATATGGGAACTCCAGAGGTGGAAGACCAAATTTCCGGGGTGAATTTCCTGCGTTCTTTACCTTACGTGGATAGTTCAAATATAGGCATCTACGGCCACAGCTACGGTGGCTATATGGCTTTAATGAGTATGTTTAAAGCCGGGGGCTACTTTAAAGCAGGAGTATCGGGCGCGCCAGTTACGGATTGGACGCTTTACGACACTCACTATACTGAACGCTATATGGGTAACCCAACAGTTGATATGGACTCTTACAAGACATCCTCTGTCTTCCCCTACGCAAAAAAATTACAGGGAGATTTGTTAATTTACCACGGCATGGCAGATGATAATGTGTTGTTTACCAATACCACCAAGTTGATTAAACAGTTGCAGGATGGTGGGCAGCAATTTGAATTAATGACATACCCGGGTAAGAAACACAGTTTGCGCGGTAAGCAAACCCGAATTCACCAATATAGTATGATAAAACAATTTTTTGATAGAAAATTAAAAAATCAAGGCTAGATTTTATCTAAATGTTAACAATAAAAAACCGAGGCATGACCTCGGTTTTTTATTGTTAAGGCGGGTGGTAGCTTATAAGGAGTTCAGTTTCCACCTATACGATTTCGCCTTATGATTCAGGCACATCAACTCGATCTAGATTCATTACCTTACTCCATGCCATAACAAAATCATTAATAAATTTTTGTGAGCTATCAGTTGAGGCGTAAACTTCGGCGACAGCTCTAAGCTCGGAATTTGAACCAAAAATCAAGTCGACAGGAGTTGCGGTCCATTTAACCTGGCCACTACTGCGATCTTTTCCTTCGTAAAGCCCTTCTGATTTTGCGGACTTGGTCCAGACGGTAGACATGTCTAGTAAATTCACAAAAAAATCATTTGTGAGTGTACCAGGGCGTTGAGTAAAAACCCCATTGGGGGATGAATCGGTATTTGTGTTGAGCGCACGCATACCACCAACAAGTACCGTCATTTCAGGCACGCTCAGTGTCAGCAGACTTGCTTTATCCACCAGCAATTCAGTGGGAGTCCTTCCATATCCATCGCCATAATAATTGCGAAATCCATCTGCCTGGGGTTGAAGTACAGCGAAGGATTGTATGTCCGTCTGCTGCTGGCTGGCATCAGTGCGCCCGGGTTTAAATGGAACTTTGATTTTATGCCCGTCTAGCTGGGCAGCTTGCTCTATAGCCGCAGCGCCTCCCAGAACAATGAGATCAGCCATGGATACCATTTTGTCACCGGACTGAGCGTCGTTGAATGCCTGCTGCACACTTGTGAGTTTTGTCAGGACTTGTGCCAGCTTATCGGGGTCATTCACTGGCCAGTCTTTTTGGGGGGCCAGGCGAATACGAGCTCCATTAGCTCCGCCACGAAAGTCTGAACCACGGAAAGTAGAGGCTGAAGCCCAGGCAGTTCTGATTAAATCTTGTACAGGTATGCCTGTTGCCATTAATTTGCCTTTAAGTTCATCAATATCATTGTCGTCAATGAGCGGATGATTAACCACGGGTACAGGGTCTTGCCAAATCAAATCCTCCTGGGGTACTTCGCTGCCCAGATAGCGAGCGCGAGGCCCCATATCCCGATGAGTCAGCTTGAACCAAGCTTTTGCAAAAGCACGTTGGAACTCTTCTGGATTTTCATGAAAGCGTTTGGCGATTTCCTTGTAGCTAGGGTCAAACTTCAGGGATAAATCTGTTGTAAACATTATGGGCGCATGACGCTTATTCTTATCGAAAGCATCGAGCACTAGGTTTGCTGCACTTTGATCGTCAGGAATCCACTGAACGGCGCCTGCGGGGCTTTTTGTTTTCACCCAGTTAAATTTAAATAAGTTGTTCAGATACTGTTGGCTCCAGTTAATAGGTACGGCAGACCAGGCACCTTCGAGCCCAGAAGTCATGGTGTCATCTGCATTTCCTTTTCCACATGTATTTTTCCAGCCTAGCCCCTGTTGCTCAATAGGTGCAGCGGCAGGTTCCGGGCCAAGGCAATCGGCTTTGACTGCGCCGTGCGCTTTACCAAACGTATGCCCCCCGGCGATCAACGCGACGGTTTCCTCATCATTCATGGCCATGCGCGCGAATGTTTCCCGTATATCTTGCGCCGCAGCGAGGGGATCTGGATTGCCGTTGGGTCCCTCAGGGTTAACATAGATAAGGCCCATTTGGACTGCTCCCAAAGGCTTGTCCAGTTCGCGATTGCCGGTATAACGTTCATCGCCGAGCATTTTTTTTTCGGGTCCCCAATAGATCAGATCGGGTTCCCAGTCATCTTCCCGCCCACCGGCAAAGCCATAAGTTGGGAAACCCATGGATTCCAATGCCACATTACCGGTCAAGACCATAAGATCCGCCCAGGACAGCTTGCGGCCGTATTTTTGCTTAATAGGCCAGAGTAGGCGACGGGCTTTATCTAAACTGGCATTATCTGGCCAGCTGTTGAGCGGGTCGAAGCGTTGTTGTCCACCGCGTGCACCGCCACGGCCATCTCCTATTCGATAGGTACCGGCACTGTGCCAAGCCATGCGGATCATAAAGGGACCGTAGTAACCATAGTCGGCAGGCCACCAGTCCTGAGAAGTTTTCAACTGAGTCTCGATATCTTTTTTTACGACGTTAAGATCCAGGGTTTTGAATTCCGCAGCATAGTTAAAATTATCCCCCATCGGATTGGATCTGGGTGAATGTTGTCTGAGGGGGCGTAGGTCCAGTTGATTCGGCCACCAAAATTGGTTAGTTTTTGGTTGCCCTTCTACCGCACCCTGCAGTGAAACAGGGTCGGTGACTACTTCTTCATGATTGTCTGCAACGCTGAGTGGCGCTATTAATGACATCATGATTACTGCGGCGACATAATTGTGAATATTTTCAAATAGCATTGAATGCAACTCCCTGCGATCGTTGGTATATCCTTCGACTTACTAATATATAGATGCTTGATAGTACGGCACTTAAAAAGAATTTATAAGGACTATTGACAAAGACAATCGCTGTTGGTTTATGCCAGATAGGTTTGCATAGGAAAATATTCAGGCTTCTTTTCTGGCGTAGAAAATCGAAAATTGATTGTTCTTTCACAGAGAATATAGATGCCAAACAACAATAAAGGAATAACGCTATAATGTTCGAACTGATTTTGGCAGAGATCCTTTGAAAAAATAGGCTCCCGGTAAGAGAGCCCAGTGAGTTTTATTTACAAACGGTTTCAAGTGCAAGCAATGGGCTCTGTCCGCTTTCCTTGGAACTCATATCCAGACCGTTAATGCCGCCCTCAGAAGCGATAATCAAGCCAGTATTATTGCCATTTAACCAGTTATCGATAATGCCCGAAGACTGTAGGTTAATAAGATGGCGACCAGTGGATGAAGGCGTAAAACTGTTAGCTTGCAGGCCTAAAATGTTGTCCCCCCCCACGGAATCCCAAGTGGCTGTCTGTTCGCGCCAGTCTTTGGTAGCCAGATATATGCCATAACTATTACTGGATGTGTTGGTCACATTAACCTCAAGCGTTGCATCGATATATTGGGTACATTGGAGATCGGCTAGATCAAAGCGGATTAGGCTGTAGATTTTTCCATAGATCAGATCGCTACCATCAGCAAGTAAGCCATCGCCGTCCGCATTAAAATTATTGTCTTCGGCTCTGGAGGAAATGAACACATCATCTGAGGCAACTAGTGAGACCTTCTCACTGGCGTTACCACCGCACTCGGCTAGCACTTTTAAAACGGGTGTGATTCCGCTTTCTTTTGAGGTTATATCGACGCCATTACTGCCATTTAGTGATGCAATTGCCAGCCCCGTATTCCCAGTAGTTTGCCAACTATCCAGGATGCCTGTGGAAGTAAGATCGATGGTGAGGATTCCGGTGGTGGAAGGGACAAAACTTGTTGCCAGTAGGGAGAGTACCGCCGAGCCCGCCACGGTATTCCAGGTGGCTGAGTCCTCCTCCCAGTCAGTTCCAGCCAAGTAAATACCATAACTATTACTTGACCTGTTGGTAATATTTAGCTCAAGCTCTACGGCGCTGATTGCGGAGCAGGTAGATAAATCGGACAGGTCGAATTGAATTAAAGAATAAAGACTACCGTAAGTACTATCGCTACCATCAGCGAGCAGACCGTCGGAGTCACCGTTGAAATTACTGGAGGCGTATCGGGATGATATAAATGTATCATCACTGACGGGTAAAGACAGGGTGCTTCCGCTATTGCCATCCTCAACAATAATACTTCTACCTGAAGTATTTTGTGCGAGAGTCATAGTTTTTCCAATACGATTGGCGCTCCACCAATTGATATTCTGGGGTAGAACTATCGGATCATTCGCACGTTCCTCACGGCTCAGTGTATGCGCCGTATTGTCAAATTGGGCAGTGCGGACAATCAGCTGTTCAGGGCTAACTTGGATTACTTTATATTGCTGAATACTGGCCATATCAATGGTCCAGAATTTGGCGTCATTTGCTGAACGTGCGGGAGCCCCCCAGCTTCCTTCGCCGACATAGACCGTGCCACCAGAGTCACTGATAGAAAAATCGTTATTACTTGGCGCTACGGCTTCGGTGAGTTTGGTCAAGTGGGTATCTGATTCAACTACTAGGTTCATGGCAAAGTCATAAAATGGGTGTGCCCACCAGTTGAAGAGCGTTGGGTTTTCAGATTTACCACTGTAATGGGGAAACATAGGCTTGTGATATTGGGCAAATCGCCAGTTGCTGTAGGCCCCACTACTCGACAAGTCATTTTCCAGCCAATTATTCATCGCCGTTGCATAGGACGACCAGCCACTATCTTGGAATTGGCTGTTTAATGTATAGACTCGTAACAGCGGGGAAATTTGGACTGCTCCATAAGTGTCACTGGGATTACAAGTCCCATCTCCATTGAAGTCTATGCCAAATACCTGGCAGGTTGTCGAGTAGTTACCATCCTCGTGATTGCCGTGAGTGGGAATCAATGGGTATATACGTTTATAGCTATAGCCGTCTATCGAGTCGTCCGAGTAGGTTAGCGCCCAGTCGTCAAGAAACTCATCCATTTCAGATGCGCTATTGGCATTAGTGAAATCACCTCCGTGCATGACTGCCAGGGGGCGAATTTTTGCGAGCAGAGCATTGCCTTCACGTCTGGTTGTATGCCCTGTACGAGTATCTCCACCGGCAATAACCACAAAGGGGGTTTTATCACTCGGAGCGGTTTTAAACCAGAATCGATCACCACAACCATCCTGATCACATATTCGATAGTAAATAGCGGAATTTGGAGTTAGGTCTTCCAGCCTCACGAAATGACTATTTAAACTGCCATCAAAAGTATAAGTTGAATTGATTGATTGACTATTCCAACTCTCTTCATTGGTGGAGTAGCCGAAGTTGATGTAGGGATTATTGCTGCTACCGTCAGGTGAAAAACCAATGACTGCACTGATTGATGCATCGCCATCCCAGGCAAGCCTATGGTGTTTGGTAGCTGCGCTGGCATCAATGGCGAAAATTAGAGTCGAGATAGAAAAAGCACCGCTTAAGATTCGTCTCATGGGATTTTCCTATAAAGTATGGTTGGGAGCACCGCTGTAAATGGCAGGTTAGAGAAGCTGGAAATGGCGCGCCGCAATTATTATTGATTTTTATTACAGGCTGTTGAATGACTGGAGACTAAGCGAACAAAAGCTGCATTTTTATAAGGAATTGTGATGGTTTCGGCATTAATGAAATTTACAGCTCCGGCACCGGTATTTAAATACTGATACACGCCGAATAATGGACGGTTGGAATCACTTGTCCAATAGTCCCCCCTTTGGGTCTTGGGAAAATACTCACTCTCAATCATTGCTTTCCCTGGCTTATTCTGTTTAAAAGTGATTGATCTTAATTCTGTAATAGTAGGTAGTCTCCAGCTGGTAGAGGTACATAGCGCTTGCTTGTTAGTTCTGCGAATCAAATCTTCAGTATCACAGCGTTCTTTTTCAAAATAGCAGTCCCCATTATTGGCAATGCCTTCCTCAAACTGATACCAGGAATAAGTCCACTTGCCATCATGGATTCCCTCGTCATCAGTTTTCACCTCCCAAAGGAGGCCGCTGTCCGTGTCACAGATGCATGACCAAGGCCCGGCCCAGGCCGCCATGGGGCTGCCTTGTCTGTCCACTTTAATAAGTTTGTGTTGCTTGGACTTCGGTGGGGAGGGGGTGTGTAAAATAGTGACTAGGATAGCTATTAGCGGGTATACAAAAATCCAGAAAATACGAACTATCATGATTAATTAGTCAACTCTAATTTTATTGCCCGAGAGTGGCGTGTGTGCGCAACCTGTGAGTGGTCGAAGGCGGAAACCCAAATACAAACACCATCTTTAATGGCGACATCTAACGGTGAGTTGGTATTCAGCTTTCGGACCATCTCCATGGACCAGATACCATCTTGCCAGACTGCATGTGCCCTGACATCAGCACGATCACCTTCAAAGCGGTTTGATGTATAAAGAACTGATGGCATCAGGGTGCCGAGTGGATAGATATCACTATTTTCGCTGTAGGGTTGATAGTCAAACCAGGGAATTGTCCAATCGGGATTAACATCTGCTTGCTGAATAGCAGAGGCAGAGCGCTGATTTTTCGGTATTCGCTTCGGGGTGATCACTTCAGGGGAATACCATGCCCAGTTCATTAGATATGCACCTGACTCTTTTCCATCCTGGAGGTAACCTGCGGTATAGCGGCGCGCCCCGGGCCTGACTTTATCTGGATTTCCAATATAGCTATCATCCGCTAAATACATTTGATTGGTTCGAACAGCTTTCCAATGCCAGAGATCATGTCGTTTACTCGAAGTGCTATAGTGATAACCCTTACCATGCCAGTTTGCTGGCATATTACTCAGAGGCTTTCGACCCAAATGCGATGTGCCTGCCGCACCATAATCGCAAGAGTTAGAGATTAATATGGCGAATTTATCTTCATAGTATTTCGTTTCGTTAAAACTGTGAAAGCCTTGTTGCTGTATTTTCCAGCCTTTTTCTATTTTTTCCAAAGGTAGGTGCTTGAGGCTCTCAGTTGGGTCTTCCCAGGCGATATGCATGTAGACCTCCAGGCCATTATGAAGTGCCTGTATGTTTACAGTCGACTTGCCATTGTAAAAGTTGGCACCTCCATCAGTGTGAATTTTTATTGGGTGTGCCAGCTTCCAGGCGGACTCCCGCGGAAATCCATCAATTTCTATGACTGTATTCGCACTGATTTTATTGATAGCTAAATTAAAATAGGATTCGTTGTGTATTAAAATCCAGGTTGTAAATAAAATGACCGTGACACCCAGGCTTGTGATAACGGTGGGTTTGTATCCTGAGGTTACTTTCGGTAAGACTTGCCCTGCTACTTGAATACCATGAGTTGCCAGATAAACCCCGGCATGCATGAATATATAGAGAAATACCCCAGTTGCGCCAAAAAAGTGTATCTGTCGGAATATTGCACTATTGCTACTGCCAATAAACAATCCCCAGCCGCTGACTAGCATAAGCCCCATACAGGCGACGCCGAGTCGCGTAACTATTTTATGGTATCCGGCTGTACACGCAGATTTTTCAGGGGGATTCGATAAATTTTCCAGTAGAGTTTTAAATTTGTAGATGAAATATGCAATGAAGATACTAGAGAGAAGGATTGCGGAAATAAAATGGAAACTGTGAACTTGTCCCTGAGGCAATAGCTCTTCAATATGAAGGATGGCCGGCTTGCTGAGTGTGGATATACGCAACCCGGTCAACAGGCTACAGACGACGGCAATAATGGCCGCACTGTGCAGTATTGTCCACAGGGTGCTCTTTGGTCTGTACGCCATGAATGAGCCTTAAAAAGGGCTTAGGCTAAAGCTAGACTGTGGCATTTTCGTGAAGGCTAAATCGGATTTACAAAAGAGTAGGTCATCATTTACGTGAGAAGTTCCCAGAGGTAGTGTTCAGAATTCTGTGTCATTTCTTTACTATTAGCAAAAAAGAGATGA
>NZ_JALBWM010000119.1 GCF_023895975.1 Microbulbifer okhotskensis | reverse complement strand
AAACTGTTGGGTTATAAAACCCCTAAACAGATAATGGGAGAATATACGGCTGCTGTAGCAGCCTAAAGGGTGATGCACTTCAGAGCTGAATGCAGGAATCTTAATAAACCAAAGCTGTTCCAACAAACTCCAAAAGAGGCAGCAGCCCCCCACACTATCAATTCAGATGCAATGCTGTGAGAGGTCAAGGAATAGCCCCAAGATGTTTGGATTTATAGGAGGATCACAAAACTTACAACCGCTTTTGGGAGTGGAATAATTTTCACACTTCCGTTTACCACAATGATGGTGAGCGTGCTTTGGGTTGAGCAAATGATGACCTCCCTGAACTATAAATAGACCCGATAAATGTTTCTGATCTTTACCATATTCCAGGCTCGGCTTCACCAGATGGAACACAATTTACCATTTTCTTATATTTGAATATTCTTGACTACCTGCGCAGCACTTCAAATACAGGGAAATCCAGCCACCTCAGAGTTGGCTTTGGAACAGCCCTACAAAATTTCAAGCAAGCCAAAAACGACCATCAAATAACCTGACAAATTATTTATTCCTATATTTTTAATGGCGCAATTTTTCTTTTATTAATTACACGCCTTATCACCCAGAAATTATCCCGCCAAAATTTAGTAAACCATCACACTTTCAATGAGAAAGAACGCATAGTTACAACACTCATAACCGGTTATGCGCCAACCTTCAGAATTAGAAAACGCAAAACCAAAAAAATTAAATCTATCTATAAACAAACCGGAACCTAAATACGCCAGCGTAAGTGATCTATTTGCAGGCGCATTTTTTAGGTCTTCCGCCCTTATCCGATAGATAACAAAATGGATTTTGTTCGGGAGATTATGACCATGCGTCAACCCTCACTGATTGCGGTAGTGTTTTCACTGGTACTCTTAAGTGCCTGTGGCTCCGATGGAGGCAGAGGCGATGCCGCCGATGATCTGCTCCCCGGTGCAAATATTACAGACACCGATGGCGACGGTATCGATGACACTGATGACAACTGCCCCAATATCAGCAATACCAACCAGGATGATCTGGACGGCGATGACATTGGCGACGCCTGCGATATTGACGGCGATGGGGACTCCCATCCAGACACCTCCGATAACTGCCCGCAAACAGCCAATTCCGATCAGGCCGACAGTGACAGCGACGGCATTGGCAACGCTTGTGATTCAGATCTGGATGGTGACAACGTCTCCAACGACTCCGATAACTGTCCCGCCGATTCAAATAACGAGCAGGGGGATATTGACGGCGACGGTGTTGGCGATGCCTGCGACAACGACCGCGACGGAGACAACTACACAGACACTCTCGATAATTGCCCCGACACCTCCAATTCCAGCCAATCCGATCAGGATAATGACGGCATTGGCGACGCCTGTGACCAGGACAGTGATACCGATGACGACGGTCACGACGATGGCTCAGATAATTGCCCGCTAATCGATAATCCAGACCAAATCGATACCGATAGTGACGGCACTGGCGATGCCTGCGACGGCGATGACGACGGAGATGGCGTAGATGACACCATAGACAATTGCCCCACCGAGGCGAATTCCTCACAAACCGATCAGGATGGCGATGGTATTGGCGATGCCTGTGATGCCGATGCGGACAGTGATGGTGTTAATAACGATGATGACAATTGCCCATCCACTCATAACCCCAACCAGGTCGATAACGACGATGATGGCATTGGCGATGCCTGTGACACCGACGATGACAATGACTCTATCAATGATGATGTCGACAACTGTCCCAGCCATAGTAATGCCGATCAAAGTGACCGAGACGAAGACGGCATCGGCGACATCTGTGATAACGATCAGGATGGCGATGGTGTTGATAACGAAGGGGACAACTGCCCGGCTACCACCAATTCGGATCAAAGTGATATCGACGGCGATGGCCAGGGTGATAGCTGTGATGGCGACGACGATGGCGATGGCATCAACGATCAAAATGACAACTGTCCAGCAATTGCCAACGACGATCAAACTGATAGCGACAGTGACGGTACTGGAGATGCCTGCGACAGTGATCGCGACGGTGATGGGGTCGCAAATGACAATGATAACTGTCCCCTGGAGCCCAACCCGGATCAAACAGACACCGACGGAGATGGGTATGGGGATGCCTGCGATGACAACACCGATGTCGATGGTGACTTGATCCCGGATAGTGCTGACAACTGCGTATTCGTTCCCAATACAGACCAGCTTGACCAGGATGGTGACGGTATCGGCGATGCCTGCGATGGCGATTTGGATGGGGATGGTGTCAACAACACTAGCGATAACTGCCCCTCAATCCCCAACGAGGATCAACTCGACAGTGACGGTGACGGTGACGGTGATATCTGCGATAGCGACGATGACAATGATGGCATTGACGATCTAAGTGATAACTGCCCCACCACTGCCAATGTCGACCAAACAGACACTGACGGCGATTCTCTGGGTGACCCCTGCGATGTGGACCTAGACGGTGACGGCATACTCAATGAGTCAGATAACTGCCCCTACGTCAGCAACACTCAACAGGAAGACAGCGATTACGATGGTATCGGCGACGCCTGTGACGGCGACAATGACAATGACGGCGTGGATAACACCTACGATAACTGCCCGGATACTGCCAACAACGATCAGTCGGATATCGATCAAGACGGTATTGGCGATGTCTGTGACAGTGACCGGGATGGAGACACTATTCCCGATACCTCTGATAACTGTCCGGCAATTCCAAATAACGATCAGGGAGATCAAGACGGCGACGGTCTCGGTGATGCCTGTGACGACGACAGTGATACCGACGACGATGGGCACGACGATGGAGAAGATAACTGCCCAGCCATCCCCAACCCGGATCAAGCGGACCAGGACAACGATGACATTGGTGACGAATGCGACAGCGATGCCGATGGCGATGGCTTTGATAACACCGATGACAATTGCCCACTAACCGCCAACGATCAAACTGATAGTGACGGCGATGGTATCGGCGATGCCTGTGATGAAGATCTGGACGGTGACGGCATTAATGACGATGTCGATAACTGCCCAATGAATCCAAATCCAGGACAGGAGGATGGAGATAATGACGGTGCCGGCGATGTCTGCGATAACGACCGCGACGATGACGGCTTTGACGATGACTTCGACAACTGCCCGTCGATTCCAAATCCAAACCAAACTGATACCGATGGTGATGGAGCGGGAGATCTTTGTGACACAGACCTAGACGGTGACGGGGTAGAAAACGATCTCGATAACTGTCCACAAGCGTCCAATCCAAATCAGGAAGATTCTGATCACGATGGCATCGGCGATGCTTGTGATCAGCAGTCTGGGCTTACTTGCGCAGCATTTGAAGATCTGGAGATTGTAAATGGTGTTGATGCAGAGCTGACCTACGGCATCGCGTACCCCTGCGATGGATGTACCATCACCGCAGTTGAACGGGTTTTTAATGGTGTACTCTCAGATGCAGCCCGAATGGAAGTCGTCAGCGGTGCGGGCGGATCTACCCATATCCAAATTAACCACCATGCCATTAAGGAAGGGCGCCATGTGGTCGGATTCTTGGTAGAGCACACTACACCACTGATCGATATTATTTACCTGAATACCATCAATATCAGTACTTACCTGGATGGTACCCCCACAGGGGAATCCACAAGCGGATATCAACTTGCCCCCTTTAAGGTTAACGGAGCGCGCAATCACCGCTTGCTCTTGGCAACCACCAATAATGATTTTAATCAGGTTAGGATTTCATTGAGTGGCCTAAGTTTTACCAACAACTCATTAGATGTCTATCTCGCCTGCTCGAAAGCTGTCGGGATACCTTAATTTAACCCAGGCACAAAAGCCCCGCATATGCGGGGCTTTTTATTTTTGCCATAACTTAAATAAAGGGACAAATGGGATTTCCAAATACAATCACTTGATAAGCAGACCTGCATTCAACTCCGATGTGCATCGCCGTTTAGGACGCTAAGGTAACCGCATATTCTTCCAATACCTGCTTAGGATTTTCCAAAATTCAATTCACGGCTACATTTTTCCCATTGACCTACAGTCATTACATATACCAGTCAGACAAAATGGGCCCATCAGCAATAATCTATTGAATAATACTGTAAAACCCAACTTTCAATACCTATCTTATGTTCTGACAACAATCGGCCATATGACACTGATACTATCCATGCCACTCAGCGACAGTATCGCAATAAGGCTACACACAAAAATGAGTCAGGTTCACTTGGGGATTAGCATGCATTATTTATTGTTATTAGTATCTGCCATCGTGCTCAACATGCTGTCAGATATTTTTCGTGTTAAGAAAACCCCAAAAATGTACCCAGATAATATCTATTATCACATTTTTCACTATCGCCAACTCCTACAACCGACTCATATTCCATCTGAGATGTGCCCTAGTTGGATTTGGCACCGGCTGTTACTCATCTATTGGGCACATGGTCATGTTGCGCCATTTTGACACACCTGAAGTCATCAAGACTCACTGATCACTTCAAGGGAAGATCGACAGCCCCCTATCGCGTTAAAAGCTATTTAAACTGTATGACAGCACTGTCTCACGACAAAAACCTGCCTCCTCAACATACTTTCGACTGGCATCAACTATGCATTAATCATGCAGACGAGTATCGGAAATATACATGGTATTTTGAGACCAACAATCACTCTATTTTGCTCACAAATGAACCTGTTCGCTTTAGGGCTTAACGTTAGTTATATAGTGGAAATATTTATTTTTCGGGGATGGTTAGCTCTGAACAGCTGCCTACATATAGAATCCTATTGACACTTCTGTTACCCTCATCTTAATCCTCTATATATACAACTATAAGAGCCAAGCTATTTTAATCACAACCCTCTATCTATGCTGCTATATAACGAGATTCCTAACTCCATCATCCTGTAGTTTTGCCATGCTGAAATTAAGGGTGGCCACGGTATGGCCTCTACGCTACTTACCTTCTCTTTTGCATGTGGCCTGCAATTTACAGTTTCATCCAGGGGTATATGGAAATACCAGTATCACAATTTTTCCCGATATCAATAGCGGCTTCATTTAGCGCATTTCTTATACTATCCCTGCTTCTAAGGGACAAAAAATTCTAATGTGAACTCAGCATAAAAACGTATGATACACTTGCATACCAGCTAGCAAACAGATCCCCCTTCTGAAATTAGGCCAACCTTCTCTACAGGCTGCTAAGGCTAACCCAATCAGCGTGATCGGATAGGTAACCAATAAGACACACAAAATTCCCCCCTGAAGAAACCTGGCAAAGTGAAGGTGAATTACTGTAAACCCAGCACGTCGTTATTATTGCCGTACTGTCTTGCTACAGCCTGATTGTTAAGCGTTGTTTGACTAAGAGTCAATTGATTGGTATCACCATTTTGTAACGCAATCGCAGTATTAAAACTCTCAAGCTGCACAATTAAGGAATTATTAAGCAAGCCACTAAATTGGAGGGTTTCAGCAAAATTAAACCCACCACTTTGTGCAGTTTCAGCCGTATTCAACCCCCCAAGCTGCTCTGTTAATGCAGTATTAACATCGCCAATTTGTAAATGTATGACTTCTAAGCTAGTGCCATTTTGAATGATCAAACTATCATGTCCAAAGTTCTCCTGTTCTGTTTCTATGAAGTTATTATTCCCTTCTTGAAAGGCAAAAGAACTTGATCCAGATGCTGAGTTTTGCATAATAAACACCGTCATTGAATTCCCCACTTGAACACCCAGCGCAATATTCTCACCCCCTGAATCCTGATCCATAAGAAAATTCAGATTTTCGCCTACCTGGACCATTATTGCCATATTCGCAAAACTATTAGATTGAGAAATAAAACCATTATTTGAGCTTCCAAGTTGAGTAACACTTGCAGAATCATTGACACTATCTGCCTGAATTACAGACACATCATGACCTATACCTCCTTGTAAGATAAAAACATAATCATCTTCCGTATCAGCCTGAAGCGTGTTGGCTGAAATCCCCTCCCCAAATTGATTTTCTATAGAAATCGTAGATATTGCCGCCATCTGGACAGAATCCGCATTAAGATTACTTCCCACTTGCCTTTGAATTATTGTACTAAATTCTGTTGAAGACTCTTGTTGAGCAACTGCCTGGTTAGCCTCTCCAACCTGAAGCTGTATAATGGTACTACCATTAACTGTTGGGTCGCTCTGCTCACCTGTCGCATAATTCTCACTACCAATTTGAGTAACCTGATAGGTATTATCGACTGCTACTGTTACCGTACCGATTGTTGCCAATAAAAAACCGGCAATAAGAGAGTCACACTTAATCATCGTACATTCCTTTAGTTAAAAAGTTGATTAACTAGATTTTTACTGAAGCCCTAACACGGTATTGTTATCACCAAACTGAGTAGATGTAGCAAAGTTACCCGCAGTAGTTTGGCTTAGACGCGTTGAATTCGTATCCCCAGTTTGTAGCGCAATGGCCGTATTGAATGCATCCAACTGCACTAGTACAGACTCATTAAGCAAGCCACTAAACTGGAGGGTTTCGGCATGATTAAACCCGGTACTCTGCACAGTTTCAGCAGTATTTAACCCACCAAACTGTTCCGTATATGCGGTATTAAAAGTACCTATTTGCTCATGTACAACCTCAAGACTGGTCCCATTCTGAAGAATAAAGCTATCTTGGCCTAATCCTTCCTGACTGGATTGAACAAAATTATTGTTCCCACCTGCCTGAATAGCTACTGAGTTAGACCCTATGGATGAGTTCTGTTCGATAAACATCGTAAGGGAATTACCAGCTTGAAGGGCAATAGCTGTATTGAGCGAACTCGAGTCCTGGCTAATAAGAAAATTCAGATTCTCACCCGTTTGCACCGCTACTCCTACATTGCCAACACCATCTCTTTGTGAAGTAAACCCCATATTATTGACCCCAAACTGGGTCACACTTGCAGCATTGTCAACGCCATCAGTTTGAGAGACGAGTATTGAGTTAGCAGACCCCACCTGTAAAATATAACTTGAGTTACCTTCCGTACTAAATTGCTCGGAACTACCAAAGTTATTTTCTCCATATTGATCAATGACAGAAGTGGTAAAAATTGCCCCCTCCTGCTGACCTCCCGATGAATTAGAATTTCCGATCTGGCGCTGGACAACAGAGCTAAATATCGTAAAGCCCTGCTGTGTTGCCTCAGCATCATTATTATTACCAATTTGAATTTGGATAATTGTACTTCCAACTACTGAAGCATCGCTCTGATCACCAGAAGCCGTATTACCACTACCGATCTGTGTGAGTTCATAAGTATTATCAGCCGCTAAAGCAACCGTACTAACCAGAAATATAATAACACTTACGCCAAAAGGTCTGTACTTATTCATGTAAGACTCCTTTAAGATAACTATTACAGGACATATGATTAACGTGAGATAGCCCCCTTAAGTTACTTAGGGGACTTAACCCGCCAAAATATCAATAAAGCTATTGGAGCCCTAATACCGTATTGTTATCACCAAATTGCGCCGAAGTGGCAAAATTACCAACCGTGGTTTGACTCAAGGTTACTTGATTACTATCTCCAGTTTGCGCTGCAACGGCAACATTGAATGCCTCCAGCTGTACAACAAGCGCCGTATTGAGAAGACCACTAAATTGTAAAATCTCAGAAGTACTGAAGTCGCCACTTTGGGCCAGTTCAGCAAAATTTAGACCTCCAAACTGCTGTATATAGCCACTACTGAAATTACCAATCTGAAGCTGTATACCCTCCAGGCTGGTACCATCCTGAAAGCCCACACTTACATTCCCCACATTTTCCTGTTCACTGATAAAAAAGTTATTGTTGTTATTTTGATCAACAAGAGAATATGAGTCAAAGGCAGAAATCTGACTGATAGAAGCGTTTAGCACATTACCAATTTGCAAAACAATCCCGGTATTTCCTGCGCCGCTATCCTGGATAATCAGGGAGTTAAGATTACCCCCAGCCTGAAAAGTGGTCGCAGAACTGCCAAAACTGGAATTCTGAGTAATTGCACTATTATTGGAATCACCTATTAATGTGGCAGTAGCAGAATCAAATGCACTATTATCTTGCGATATAGATACGTCGTGATTATCGCCAATCTCATTCACGTTAATCGTACTACCCAATACATTTAGCTGGAAAATAAGCCCCCCGTTATTATCACCAATTTGTGATACAAAAATAGAAGATAGAACGGCAGCGCTTTGGTAGACCTCCATGAAATTACTGTCACCTACCTGCGCCTCGATAATGCTACTAAATTCTGTAAATAACTGCTGCCCGGCAGTAATTTCATTATTATTTCCAATCTGAGTCTGGCCAATTAAACTATTGGTTACTGTTGGATCACTTTGTTCACCGGTAGCCATATTGCCAGAACCAGCTTGAAAAACGTTATAGGTATTGTCAGCAGCAAAACTGGCAGCACTTGCCATAGCAACTAAAATGCTAACTCCAATAGGTCTATACGCGCTCATAGATTACTCCTTAAATATATATCTGAACCTCGCCTGGAGGACCATTACTTAAAATCTACACTAGAATATGTTTTGCCCTGCCAAAAAATTGACAGAATTTATTTTTCAACCATAAATTACTGCAACCCTAATACGACGTTGTTATCACCCACTTGAGTGGCGCTGGCGGTATTATAGATAGTGGTTTGACTGAGGGTCACTTGGTTGGAGTTACCCAACTGAGAGGTATTACCTGTGTTAAAACTCGCCAACTGGGCAACTACAGAGGTATTACCAGAGCCACCTAGCTGCGTAATGCTTGCACTATTAAACCCACCAGTTTGGGCAGTTTCTGCCGTGTTTGAACTACCAAATTGCTTGGTGTGGGACACACTAAACTCGCCCGCCTGCAACACTTCCGCACTATTCATATTACCAAATTGCAGTGAATAAGCTTCGTTATAAAACCCAACCTGAGAATGCTTTGCATATAGATTTTCACCATCCTGGTCAATTTCGCCATGATGCCCAAGAGATTGCTGAGATATTTCAGCATTGTTGTTATTGCCTGCCTGAGCGACTAGTCCGGATGAGTCTAATGCGAGAACTTGGACCACACTTGAATCATGAGAACTTCCGTACTGTTCCGTTGAGGCTGTATTTCCAGCACTCATATTCTGAACAATCAAGGAGCCTTGACCGTCACCCTCCTGATAAACTGAAGCTGAATCTCCCAAGCTGGAGTTCTGAATTACCGATGCATCGTTTGAACTACCGCTTTGTACAATTAAACTGAAATCTCCCAAAGTATTTGCCTGAATTACCGACGCATCATGACTATCACCAATTTGAATAACTAATACTGCGCTAACTTCAGCAAAGTCCTGCATAGTACCAGCAGAATTATTACCACCAAATTGCTCAATTAAGGTACTTGATAATATCGAAGCACTCTGGCTTGACTGTATGTAGTTACTGTCACCCACTTGGGTTTGCTGTATTAAACTAAAAGAAGTAAATAAGTTTTGCTCGGCTTCAACTTCATTATCGTCGCCGACCTGAATTTGAACCACGGTATTCTCTATTGCCGACGGATCACTTTGTTCCGAAGTGGCCGAATTGCCTGATCCCACTTGAATAACGTCATAGCTGTTATCTGCGGCGAAGGATACGGAACCGATCATAGTAAGAAAAACAGTTGCTGCGATAGGTCTGTACTTGCTCATCTAATACTCCTTAAAGATGACATGTCCAGCTCGAAAGCTTTTACTACGGAATTTTCAAGAAAACAGCATCAGTGAGTATGACAAGTATTGAATTTGCGGCACATAGTATGCGCCACATAGGAGGGGGCGGTGACAGCTGATTGACTATATCCATAAGCCAAACCCAAACTACTTCGCATATAAATAACAATATTGCGATACTTCTTGAGTGGAAATATGATGCTAACCACAGTATTACCGAAAAACGTGGCCACCTCTATGGGAGATTAGTTGTAATGGTGTGAGAAGAAAGTATCTTATGTTTATAGAGCTGCTGTTCTTAAGGAAAAGGACCTGCCTCAACAACAAAAGGACAGGGAAAAATTTATACTGACATGCACCCAGTTAACAAACTTATGAGCCTCACTGTTTATATAAAAATACTACCTTATAGAATCAGACAGGCATCTGATTGCCAGCCTCCCATTGGCTTAAGGTAGCAAGTAGAGTAATCCAGACTCAGGCACCAATAAACCCCTTCAAAACAGCTTGGATCTGCTGCGTAATAAATATTGCCAACCCATAGTTCAGTAAAGCTGCCGGAAACCCGGTTGGGATTAACCAAGCTTCCATTTCTACATTAGTAACAATCAAGTAATCATTCTATCTGTCACCATCTATTGTGATACCCCCACCGCCATTATTGGTCACCCGATTTTGAACAAACGACACTTCAATTACAATTCAGTCACCACCATTGTCTTCACGAAATAATACGCAAAAAAAATGCTTTATTGCCACTAATTTTGTCGGATCTTCAGCTTAATAGACTTAATGAATTTCAGTGTCAGATTGAGAATATCCCCTCATTGCCCCAAGGCTTACAGGCCTATAAATTTTAAGTGCTCTTACTGTTCTATCAATTTACATTGTCATGGACAACCAATATGAAATCAGTAACAAATAATGCCTTTCTTACCACGCTCGCCACAATCGTGGGCATTTGTTGCCTTTCTACATCGAATAAAATATTCGCTGTTGATTGTTACGATACTATAACCACCCCTGTCACCCTGAATCAGGATCTTTCATGTGACACTTCATCTACACCGGCCCTTATAATAAGTGGACCAAGCGGCTCCCTTAACCTGAATGGTCATAGCGTGAATTGTGACGCGCTTGTTGGGACTGGCATCTTTTTGGATGGAACGGCCGCCTCCGTATATAACGGTGAAGTGTTTAATTGCCAAAATGGTATACAACCAGATGGAAATGGATTTCACAACATTCAAAACATATCCACCTACTCCAATACTTATGGAATATACCTTACCGGAAATAACAATTCGATAACCCAGACTACTATTTTTAAAAATAGCCTGGCCATATATGTAATAGGGGATAACAACAGCATCCTCTTTAATGATATCAACAACAACTCTGGCACTGGAATCTTTATCGACAGTAACACCACCACAAAGAATGAAAATACATTAGTATCGCAAAACACAATTTATCAAAACAGCTTTAGTGGCATCTTAATCGGACAATCCAACAGCAACCTTATTGTACAAAATCGTATATATGAAAATGGCACAGCTGGCATTGGAATTGATACTGGCGGTATTGTACTAATCAACCTTAATCAGTCAAACAATAGAATTATAGGGAATTCGGTCATAGATAATGTTATCTATGACCTCATCGATGAAAATGTTGATGCATGTTCATCCAGTAACATATGGTCCGGTAATATATTTGGAAGTGCAAGCCCCTCTTGCTTAGACTAAAGCATCCTGTCCTGCTGGATACGTTTGGTCTTTTCCAGACATCATAGCTGAAGAGGGGCAATAAATTAAATATAATTGCCGCCTCTCTTCACCGACAAGGCATTTAACAAATCCACCCCAAGAATAATACAACTTGCATTCAACTCTGAAGTGCATCACCCTTTAGGCTGCTGCAGCAGCCGTATATTC
>NZ_JALBWM010000118.1 GCF_023895975.1 Microbulbifer okhotskensis | reverse complement strand
ACCAGAGCGCTGCTTGATCAGGCCTGTTGAACACCAGAATTGACAATAACTCTCGATTGTTATTTGCAGCCTAGATCGGGCGGTAACCGACACAGTCAGGGACTTGGATTGGACACTGAGGAGTGGCACGGGATGATGTGATTCCCTTTGGCTTAATTACTCCTGCTTACCCCTGGAGCTGTTCCTGGGCTCCATTGGATCGTGACAGTTGTCGTGGAGCGGCGGCACTCCGTTACCGCTATATCTTCAGTGTGTTAATTGAAACAGCCAGTAATATACCTCAATGGAAACACCGAGAGTATCGATTGGGCGGGGTGTAGGCAGCGTTGTGTGTTTTTAATGCAGATTGATTCGAGTGGGAATAGAACGCAGTGCGTGCTTGTGTAAATTAGCGGCTTAAGAGTTGAGCTTTAACGCGGGTAGGGCTCTCAAGCAGGCGTTGGGGAAATAGCTTGCGCCCACTAAATATTCTTAGAAAACAAATGGTTACATACTTTCGCAGCGGCCTGCTCCCTCCCCTCTGTTAGCTGGTGAGGCAAACTGTCGAAAAATATTTTTCCAACAGCTTGCCACCGATTGCGCAGTCAGGTGATTCTGTATAAACCACCGAGTGCTATTGAGGTTGCTCCTGAACTGGCATCTCCTCCAGTTTCTCTCTGATTTCCTTCAGTTTTTCCTTGACCCGGGCAGCATTGTCCGGACCCATACGTATCATCAACTTTTGCACACCGGGCAGCTTCTCCAGCTTGGGGTCCGCAAATTTGTAGTATACGGATGGGCGGATCAATTGAATTGGGCCTTCGACTTCCGGCGCTGCCAGCACATTATCAATGGCTCCAATCACCACTTGGTGGAAGGATTTATTGCGAATACCCAGCTCACTGTAGGCCTGCGCCAAGCGCGGATACCAGTACTGGTACATCTTGATGGCGGTATCGGTATTCACTAATGCAAAAAGCCGTACCGGTTGGTCATAGCGGCGGTAGTTGTCTGTCGATAACTGATACCCTTCCGTTGACGAGCCGGTAACCTTAATTGGGCCGCGAATGGTTTTTAATGGGCGGTGCTTGTGAATCAGATCACCCCGTGATGCAGCGTTGGCAGCAGCCACCCACTTGCGCACCACTTCGTCAGAGACCAGCCAACGGGAAAGAGCGCCGTCGGGTGCCAGAGTCATCAGCTCATCGTATGCGGCCTTGTCACTCTCGTTGAGGGGGGGAGGCGGCTCTGTGCCAGGCTCCTCTTCTATAACAGGCTCCGCGGGCGGCTGAGCGGGTTCCTGGCTTTCAGGTTCTGCCAAAGCCTCCGATTCGGGAGCGGTTTGCGGTTCTTGAATGACACCGGTTGCGGGAACTTCTTTTTTCTTTTCCTCGCCGGTCCAGAGCCAATAGGCTGCTGCAGCGACGACGACCACCACAATAATGCCGATGATCCACCCTTGCCTAGACTGTTGTTCCGACATTCCCTGCCTCCTTTGACTGCTATCAGAATGTGACGCTTTGACCACGACAAAGCGCTGCGGTTTCTCGCGGCCTTCCGGTTTTACATTACTCTGCGCAGGCGCCAGTCGCAAAATAGTTTTACCATGGCTAAAACACCCGGTAGTAAACACCTTGGAGTAAACGCCCTCAGCGAGCGACTATCAATTGGTTGCCATAATGTCTACGCCCCCGAGCGGGAGGATGTTTGAATTACTGAGCCTATTAGAGTGGCCTGGACAAAATCTGAGCGGCGGATACGAGAAATAACCATGCAAAAATTCACCAGCTTATTGATTGGCCTGCTTCTAGGAGCTGTGCAGACTGCCACAGCCGTCGAGCCGGTAGATCCTTTTTGGCGCAATGCCACGGTTTACTTTATGTTGCCGGACCGCTTCCACAATGGTGATATTGCCAACGATTTCCCCTATGGACGCAAGGATGATGCCGACTACCTGCGCGGTTTTGAAGGTGGCGACCTGCGTGGTGTGATCGAGAAAATTGAAGCGGGTTATTTTAATGATCTAGGGGTCGACGCTATCTGGTTGGCCCCAGTGATTGAAAACATCCACAGCTATAACGAATCAGACAAGCGCACCTATGCTTTCCACGGATACTGGCCCAAGGATTGGACTGCGGTCGATGCAAATTTTGGCAGCGAAACCGAGCTGGTGGAACTGATTGAGAGCGCCCATAGCCGTGGTATCCGTGTCTTGATGGATGTGATCCTCAATCACACCGGGCCCGTCACCGAGCAGGACCCGGAGTGGCCAGCGACCTGGTTGCGCAAGGGGCCACCGTGTGACTGGTCGGATTATGCCGGCAATGTTGAATGCACAATACACGCGAACCTTACCGATATCCTCACTGAGAGCGAAGAGGCAGTCGAATTGCCGACGCAGTTGCTTGCAAAATGGAAGAAAGAGGGCCGCCTGGAACAGGAACAGCGTGAGCTGGATACTTTCTTCGAACGCACCGACTATCCACGAACGCCCAAGTATTATCTGGTCAAGTGGCTAACCGACTGGGTGCGCGAATACGGCGTAGATGGATTTCGTGTGGATACCGTGAAACACGTTGAGGGCGAAGCTTGGGCAGTATTGAAAAAGGAGGCAGACCTGGCCCTGGCAGAATGGAAAACCAACAATCCAAAGAAAAAGCTGGATGACCGCGATTTCTTTATGGTGGGCGAGGTCTACCACTTTGGCGTGAACAATTTCGGTCCCAGCGTTGGGCGGGCCTACGACTACAGCGATAAGACCGTGGATTTCTACGAGCACGGTTTTGACAGCCTGATTAACTTCGGCTTTGCCCAGGTTGCCAGCCAGTTGCCCGAGGCCATTTTCTCCAGTTATTCCGCCGCGCTGAATAGCGGCGAACTAAAAGGACTGGGGGTGCTCAATTACCTGGGCTCACACGATGACCACCACTCTTTTGATCGTGAACGTCAACAAACGGTGAGTTCCGCCACCAAGTTGATGCTGGCTCCCGGCGCGGTACAGATTTATTACGGTGACGAACTGGCGCGCCCGATGATTGATGATCGTGCCTATGGCGATGCCTCCCTGCGCACCAACATGAACTGGGATGACTTAAAAAATCCTGAGACCCGTGAATTACTGGTGCACTGGCAGAAGCTGGGTCAGTTCCGGCAGGCTCACCTTGCAGTGGGGGCTGGTGTGCATAAAAAGATCGCCGACAACCCCTATACTTTCACGCGTACATTAGCGGGTGAACAGCCGGTAGTTGTGGCACTGAATTTACCTCAGGGGGAAAAGCGCATTCTTGTTGAAGGGATCTTTGCCGAGGGTAGCGAACTGACCGATCACTATTCAGGCAAGCGAGCCAAAGTAAAAAGTGGCAGGGTAACTATTGATACCGAGGGAGCGTTGCTGCTGCTCTCAGCCAAACCGAAGAAAACATAGACAATAAATAAGCCCCAGCAGCGTCTCGGCTGCCGGGGCTTATCAAGACCTTAAATCAGCCGTTCTAATTAATCATCGTTCATTTCGGTGTTGGTAAACTGGTTACACACCATCACGTCCACATCCAACTGGCCAATAACGCGCTCGGCGGTATTGCCTCGCAGGAATGAGCCGGTTCCTCCGTACTGATTCATGGTCCCCATCACCACCAGATCCGCATCAATTTCCCGGGCCACTTCTTCAACCACATCACTGGTGTAGCCGCGTTTCACATGAATACGATGGGTGGGTACGCCGGTTTTATCGGCAAGCTTGGCCAGGGCACCGCGATCAGGGTAGAGCATGGAGTCCAGGAAAGCATTTACCAGGTGCAGTTCAGCCCCATAATGGCCTGCGATATAAGTAGCGCGCTCGCTGATCTGGCGGTTTAGCTGGCGCTGCTCCTGGGTTTTCGCCTGGTAATTTACCGTGGCCAGTACCACCTTGCGCTCCTCCTTGGCACCGGGGCGGATCAGAACCACCGGGCTGCGTGCTGTCTTCAGAACCTGCCACTTGGATTCGGCAAAGGTAAAGCGGCGACTGTTCTTGGCATGTACCGGTAGGTAGATCATTTCTGCATTGCAGCGCTTGGATTCCTGCACGATAGCCGCTTGCCAGTCGCTGGACCAGCACACGTTGATTTCACAGGAAAGGCCCGCTTCTGAGATGGGTTCACGAATCTGCTCGCGGAACCAGGACTCATCGCGGAACAAGTGATCGTTCACTGCACGGGTGTCTACGGCCTCGCCATCAACGGCCACAAATATGGCTAAGCGCGGTTGGGGATTCCGATCCCGCGAAGTAGTCAGGGCTCGTTGCAGAGCTACATGCTTTTCATCGTTAGGGTCCACTACCACGAATACGGTGCTTTGCTGCTCCATCTTATCTCCTCAACAAAGAGTGTTACTGGCCACTGCGACCTGCATTGGACCGAGAGGTCTAATCTACCATGATGGGCTCACCAGCCAGAGTGCCTAATCGTCCCACTCGTCGAATTTGGCGCCTATCTCATCGAATAAATTTGCTGCGCATAATGCGCGCAGATGGATCTGGGGAAGTTGAGGTAGATCAAGATTTCCTGCACCGCGTATCAACTACCTTGCCTGGAGGTGCGGGCAAAGTTTGAAGTAAAAGATGGGGGTGATCGGTAAAGTTAACGGTGTTTTTTTTTGGATATCCCTATTGGTGCCCGACAGGGGTATTTGGGTGTTGAACTAATATGCGAGCGGAGCAGGCCAGACCTATACCTGGCCCAGCTTAGCAAAGGTTATCGTTTTTTTGTATTAAAAAGGGGCCGCGCTTGAAATTTAAGGTGAAACGAGTTTCTTTGTATCGGGAGGTGCTGGAGTACTCTGGGCGGCGATTGGTTATCATCTAACTGAGTGATAACGAAAAAATAGTATCCCCTTGGAGATGGTTTTACCCCATAGGATTGAATAATTATGACCCTAACAGGTTGTTGAAAAATGCCTTCGGTGGTTTTTTAACGCTAGGTTTATCGTGCTTGTCTGCAATTCTTCCACAGAAAACCAAATCCTTGCATGCTTGATTTGTGGCCTAAATCTCCCTGTTTGAGTTGGCAAAGCAGCCCAAAATACTTTTCCTGCAGTCTGCTGAATTATTTGAATAATACGAAAAAGCTAACCCATGAAACGAGTCAGTGAATTACTTATACGATAAAGGCTAATACAAAGGATAATAATGGGTAACCGTAGGGGAGAGATGTAGTAACCAGGCAGTTGTTAGTAACTCACGAGTTTGCTTGAATTGAGCCACTATGTAACTATCTGAAAATCGACGTTTTATTGATCTCCCTTATCTACAGTAGCGACGATAACTTCCGTTCTCGTTGCTTAACGTTAGCGCTTCCTCCCATTTAATTTTGCGTAAATTTATTATTCGGGAGATGCTATGCCGATGGCCTGGCTATGACTGGTCAAATAACAGATGTATCGATAGAAAACCTACAGTTTGAGGCAATGAGAGACAACTCCATGTCAGAGAGGGAAACGCGGGCGATTTTGATTCACGCCACATTCGCAGAAAAGATCAATTTCGCCTGTCACCAGAGTGCGTTTGCCGTGCTGCGGGAACTCAAAATTGAGAATCGAGACAATGAACAGGATTTGTCTGAACTATCGGTAACCCTGGAAGCGTCGCCAGCCTTCTTGAAGCAGAAAACCTGGGTGGTAGATCGCCTCTCTGCAGGTGGCCAATTATCCTTGAAAGACCGCGATCTCGAACTGGATGGAGGATTTCTGTTTGAGTTGACCGAGTCTATGCGCGGTGTAGTGACGATTCGAGTCAATTGCGCAGGCGAACTTCTGCAAGAAATGAATATTGAGCTGGAACTACTGGCCCGCAATGAGTGGGGTGGTTCAGATTATATGCCTGAATTGTTGGCTGCATTTTGCACACCCAATGATCCAGTGATCGATCGGTTACTGGGGCAGGCCAGCCAGATACTTAGGCAGGCCGGTAAACCCGATGCGATTGATGGCTATAGCTCCAAAAGTCGGGAGCGAGTCTGGTTAATAGCCTCGGCCATTTATTCGTCTGTGTTAAAACTACAGCTAGGTTATGCCTTGCCGCCCTCCAGTTTTGAATGCAATGGCCAGAAAATCCGTCTACCAAATCATATCGAGTCTGCCAGGGTGGCAACTTGTCTGGACACCACATTGCTGTTCGCGGCAGCCTTTGAGCAAGCCGGCCTTAACCCTATGGTGGTGTTGATGAAAGGCCACGCATTGGTGGGGCTCTGGCTGCAGGCGGAAGAGCTTTCCAGCGTGATGGTGGATGAAGGTGAAATCCTGCGTCAACGTATTCCCCTGAAGGAATTGATCCTGATAGAGACGACGGCGGTAACATCGCATCCTGCGATCCCTTTTTCTAAAGCGATTCAGCAGGGGAGTCGCGCAGTATCATTGGAAAAAGATCACGAGTTTGTTGCCGTGATCGATATCCGCAGGGCGCGGGCGCATCGTATCAAACCAATCAGCCTTAAATCTTCGACTGTCAGTGCCACTGGTGTTGAAGGAGTCGAGGCCACGCTTGAGCCCGGATTGGAATATGCACCGCGACTGCCCTCGAATACCGCGTATGAGGGTGGTGGAGTTGAGGAACTTAGCCCCGGCGGCCGCCTGGATCGCTGGCAGCGTAAGCTACTGGATCTTTCAGCCCGCAATCCGTTGTTAAATCATAAGTCGGGAAAGTCTAGCCTGCCTTTTGTGTGCGGAGATCCCGGTGCGTTGGAGGATGTATTAGCTGCTGGAGCGCGAATATCCATCGCACCTTTCCCCAAGCTTCAAGCACAGGACCAGGATGAGGCTATTTATCAGCAGCGAACTGGGCAGGACTTGAAGCAAGAATATGCTCAAGATGCCCTGGGCAAAAAGCAACTCTTGGTCGAGCTTAGCCAGGAAGAGCTGGAGAGGCGTGCTGTTGAAATTTTCCGCAAGGCGCAAACTTCGCTGAAGGAGGGCGGTTCCAACACCTTGTTTCTGGCGATTGGGTTCTTGTTTTGGAAACAAAAGGAAAAAGACGAGCGTCGTTCCCGTGCCCCGTTGATCCTATTGCCGGTGACCCTGGAACGTAAATCCGTGCGTAGTGGCGTCAAGATAACGGCCAATGACGACGAGCCAAAATTTAATACCACCCTATTGGAGATGCTGAAGAATGACTTCGGTATAGAAATTAATGGACTGCACGGAGATTTACCTCGGGACCACAGCGGCATCGACGTAAACGGAATTTGGAATCAAATCCGGCAGGCAATTAAGTCGGTGCCAGGGTTTGAAGTGGTTGAGGAGGTAGTACTCGGTCACTTCTCTTTCGCCAAATACCTGATGTGGAAAGACCTTGTGGATCGCGCCGAAGCGCTGAAGCGGAGCCGGGTGGTAAAACATCTGCTGGAAACACCCAGGGAGCCATATGAGAGTGATATTCGCTTTGTTGATTCCGGTAATATTGATAGGGAGTACACCCCCGCAGACCTGTTGACGCCATTGCCCGCAGATTCTTCGCAAATGTCTGCCATTGCCACAGCGGATCGCGGCAAGGATTTTGTTATTATCGGGCCGCCCGGCACCGGTAAAAGCCAGACTATCAGCAATCTTATTGCCCATATGATGGGCAAAGGCAAGAAGGTACTTTTTGTCTCAGAGAAAACTGCCGCGCTGGAGGTAGTACATCGTCGTTTGAAAGATGTTGGTTTGGGACAGTTTTGCTTGGAACTGCATTCAAACAAGGCAAAAAAAGTTGATGTGCTACAGCAGTTGCGAACGTCCTGGGGTAATTTCTCCCAATCTCAAGTAAAAGACTGGCGGGCCGAAGCCGAACGCCTGAAAGCGTTGCGCGATCGCCTGAATCTGGTTGTTAACACCCTGCATAAACATCACCGAAACGGCTTGACCGCCCACTACGCGATCGGCGTCAAGATACGTGATGCCGATCTGGCTGCGAGGGTGAATTTGAGCTGGCCCAATGCTGATTATCACGATGAGCAGCAACTACAAAAATTGCGCGATATCGCCGAATTACTGAGTGTTCAAGCAAAGGCAATGGGTAATCCTGCGGATCACCCATTGAAAGCAATCGCTAGTTACGATTGGCGGCCACATTGGCAGGAGGAAGTGGTTAAGGCCGCCAGTCTGCTGAAAGTAAGCACGGGCCAGGTTACTGCAATGTTGGCAGAGCTAGAAAAGGCTGCCGGGCTAAGTTTCGGAGAGGTGGGGCTCGGCAGGCTAGATGCAGTTGCAGAGCTAAGCCAGGTACTGATGGACTCCTACCGCAAACAGGTCGATTTTGCACTGGAGCCGGACGCACAGGACCGTTTAGAGGCACTGGAAGAGGCCGCTATTCAGCTTGGGAAGTATAATGCTGCGCAGGCCCGCCTCAGTTGCAATTACGAACCTCTGGCCTGGAAGAAATTGGATGTGGACAACCTCTCTCAGGCGTGGAATGAGGCGAGCGAGGCCTGGTGGCCCAAGGGCTTCTTCGCCAAGAATCGTTTGCTGAAACAGATGCGCCAGAACGGTGCACAAGGGCAACCTGACCCCGATAACGATATCCCCTTATTGAAGCAGTTACGCGAGTTCGGTGGCAATATTGATTGCCTGGATGGGGGGTTACAGGGGCTGCAAGGTTGGAATTCCTATGCTTCTGACCCCCAGGCTATTGTTGCACTCAAATTACTGGGTACTCGTACTCGTGTGGCTGTAGCAAAGTTGGCTGGTGATGCAGCATCCCTCGTCTCGATACGTACCACTATCCGCACCCTACTTTGCGAAGGGAATGACCTCCTTGCGCCCGACGCATCTGTAGGGCGGGTGATTGCTGATTTCTTGGCATCCTTGCAGCAATTCAATGCGAATAGACAGCAATTGGAAAATTTGATTGGCAATTCACTGGAGACAAGTTTCATCGCTGAAACACCAGCGTTGGGGACGGTGGATACTCTGTGCCAGGAGATTTTGGATCACCATGTTTCCCTGAAAGATTGGTGTGCCTGGGTGCGTAGGCGCACCGAAGCACTGGATTACCAGTTGGGGCCATTGGTGGAGGCTATTGAAAATGGCAGCGTCGACTCCAAAGAGGTGCCTGATATTTTTGAAGCTGCCTACTGCGCTTGGTGGTCATCAGCCGTTATCGGGGAGGACGAGGTACTTAGGACTTTCTCGTCACCAGAACATGAAGTGGCTATTCAGAACTTCAGAGAATTGGATACAAAGTTTAGTAAGTTGACGGCACAGTATATTGCGGCAAAGCTCGCAGGCCAGATTCCTAATCCTGATGAGATCAAACGCAGTTCCTCCTGGGGCATTCTACGCCATGAACTCCAGAAGAAAACCCGACATAAACCCGTTCGGGAAATGATGGAAACGATCCCGGAAACTGTCACGACTCTTGCCCCCTGCTTGATGATGTCACCGCTTTCAATTGCACAATTTCTCTCTCCGGGACAGGCACTTTTTGATGTGGTGATTTTTGATGAGGCATCCCAGATTACGGTCTGGGATGCGGTCGGTTCTCTGGCTCGCGCCAAGCAAGTGATTGTTGCGGGTGACCCCAAACAGATGCCCCCGACTAATTTTTTTACGCGATCGGATGATGACCCGGATGGTGATAGTGGTGTAGATGCTGATCTGGAAAGCATTCTGGATGAGCTGATCGGTGCGAGTATTCCCCAGCAAGTCCTAAATCTGCACTACCGATCGCGTAGGGAGAGCCTGATTGCGTTCTCAAACAGCCGTTATTACGATAACTCATTGATCACCTTTCCCGCCCCGGTACACCCGGATAAGGGCGTTGCCCTGGTAAGGGCGGAAGGTTTTTATGCACGTGGTAAGGCCAGGCATAATCAGGGTGAGGCAAAAGCTATTGTCGCGCAGATAGTGCGACGCCTTACCTCGCCGGATACAGTAGTACGCAATCAGTCTATCGGGGTGGTGACATTTAATTCGGAACAGCAGACCTTGATAGAAGATCTATTGGATAAGGCCCGTTCCGAAGATCCCTCTATCGAATGGGCATTTTCCGAAGATACTACCCTGGAGCCGGTATTCGTGAAGAATCTGGAAACGGTGCAGGGAGATGAACGGGATGTGATTCTGTTTAGTATCACCTACGGCCCCGATGAAACCGGTCATGTCACCATGAACTTTGGGCCGCTTAATAGGAACGGAGGGGAGCGTCGCCTGAATGTTGCTATGACCCGGGCGCGCTCAGAAATGATCGTGTTTTCAACTTTGCTGCCTGAGCGTATCGATCTGGCCAGAACACAAGCGCGGGCAGTCTCCGACCTCAAACACTTCCTTGAATATGCAGAGAGAGGTGCACCTGCACTGGGAGCCGCTATACACGGTTCTATGGGAGACTTTGAGTCTCCATTTGAAGTGGCCGTGGCGAGGGGACTACAGAGTAAAGGGTGGACGGTGCATCCCCAGATCGGGGTATCTGCCTATCGTATTGATCTCGGCGTAGTGGACCCCGATGAACCGGGTCTCTATCTTGCCGGTGTTGAATGCGATGGTGCTATGTATCACAGCTCCGCCAATGCACGGGAGCGCGATAAAATTCGCCAGTCAGTACTTGAAGGGCTGGGCTGGACGATCTTCAGGGTGTGGTCTACGGACTGGTGGACTAATCGTGCCAAAGCCCTTGAGGAGTTAGATAAGGCTTTGAAACAGTGTCTAGAAGAGGTGCGAAAGGAAAGGGCTAATAGACAAGCAAAAGAAAAAACAGACCATCATCTTGTGAATGGGGAAGTGTCTAATTCTCAGTCTGAAGAGCTATCTGAGAACCTGTGTGTTGCCAATAGAGATGAACTAGTTACTTGCTACTCCAAGGGTAGTTTGTCAGGGTTTTCTCTCGACCCAGAACAGTTCTACCAATCTATCTATAATTCCCCGCTCACAGAAATGATTAAGTATCTGATCGACATTGAAGGCCCGATACATGAGGAACTTCTAGTACGGAGAGTCGCTCGTGAGCACGGCTTCCAGCGCACTGGAAGACAAATTCGAGATAGAGTGTTAAAGATTGCAGCGGAAAGTAGAAAATACACAAAAGAGAGTGTAGGGCATTTCTATTGGCCGAAACAAAATGCCAATACTGCTTTGCGGATTGCCCGAACTGAAGGCCGAGACGAAGAAGTGGGGAAATTGGATAATATTTGTGCAGAGGAAATCAAACAGATATTAGATTGCTGTAAAGATAAAGGACAGTATGTTGAATTTTCTAGGGCACTGGGAATTGGACGCTTGACTCAGCAGATGAGAAACCGATTAGATACTATATGTGATTTAATCGTGTCTTGTGAGTAGATATATTCTTCGCTGGCGATGTTTGTGAGTTTCACAATATTGAAAACCAATACCTCAGTCGCGCCTGGATGATTGATTCAGGCGCGTCATGAATAATATGCGACGAGTGTGGGCCAGAAGAATGAGTGGTTCGGCGTGTTCTATAATCCAACAGAAAAGTAAGAGAGAAGGTTATAAAAATCTACCTTGTTGGGAAGAGGGAATCGCATTCGCGGAGGAACTATATTATTCGACCGGCTTGGTATCCCCAATAAAAAATGGGATTACTATAAGTTTCATGCAGGAGCAAATATTCCTGGCGGGCTAGTAATTATCAGGGGTTCTTGGAGTCCTTGCCATGAATCAGCCCGCTAATCAATATGCCTGTATTGGACTATGTCTCTAAATAATTAAAAAGGATTTAATTTCCAACGATTTTCTATCCTTAGCCCCTCTCCTCAGAAAGGAGTTGGGTAATCTGTAAAAAAGATAGTGATGATGAGAAATTCTCAGGTGATGCTTCAGGGCAGTCAGTAATGAGGCTGTAATTTAAATTGTGTAACTGCTCATGCCCCCATACTTTATACCGG
>NZ_JALBWM010000117.1 GCF_023895975.1 Microbulbifer okhotskensis | reverse complement strand
GAGCAGTACAGTGACTATGGGGCTATAGCTGTATGAAACTGTCCGAAGTGTTGTAAAGGGGATTTCAATCTTAATTTGATTGGTATTCGCAGTGCCGACCGCAACGCCAATACTTTTAATGATCGCCTCGCCGTTGCCTGGCGTTTTGACAGGATACCACATTGCCTGGTGTTTGCCGCCACCACGGACCCCGGCACCTTTTGGCGAGAAAACCCGCTCAATATCGATGGCACAGCCATTTTAGTTCCTGGGCAATATACGGGGCTATGGCAATTGGGGCTGCACCAAGGGAAATACCGCGCATTAGTGCAGCGGAGGCCGGTGCGGGTGTACCGGGACAATAACCGGGACACTGTACTTAATGTGGACGCCCCAATCGATGACGGGCTATTCGGAATTAATTGCCACAGGGCCAGCGGAACCCATCAAAGCCAGCGCGTGGACAAATGGAACGCTGGTTGTCAGGTACTGGCAGACCCTTTTGATTTTGCATTGTTAATCGCCTTGTGTGATCGGGCGGCGGAACAGTGGGGAACCACTTTTACATACACCCTTTTAGAAGAGGCGGATCTATGAAGCTGTTAAAGAAACTGGTGGATGTTGCAGCGGGCGGTATTGGCAATTTGGCATTTGATGTTGCACAGAAATATTTTCCACTGGGCATGAGTGAAACGGAGCGTGAAAAAGCACGCTTGGATTTTGAAAATATGGAGTTTCAGCGCATTCGCCAAGCAGACGCGGCAGCATTGGCGGCAGAGCAGGCGCAAACGGAGCGTATCAAAGCTCTGGAAGGTTCCGCCAGTGATCTTAAATCAATGCCTATTTTGGGGCCTCTGGTACTTTTCTTGCGCGGTTGCCAGCGTCCCTTGTGGGGATTTTCCACTCTTTATTTAGATTGGCTTTGGTTTAGTCAGTGGAATCTCACATCAGGTCAAGAGACGGCGCTAATCGTTATTAACTCCTTGGTGCTGGGTTTCCTATTTGGTGAGCGTGCAGTTCGGAATATGTCGCCAATGATCGCTGAGGTATTTAAGGCGCGCGCGGGAGTGAGATAGTGGTAAACCTCACTGAGCAGCAAGCGGAAGCGGTGGCTAATCGAGTCGCAAAAAAAACTGTAGAAGAATTACTGCAAAAACTGGGCATGGATACGGAAGACGTGCGCGAGCAGCAAAAAGATTTTGCCCACCTTCGCCAACAACGCCAGGCATCAGAACAAGTGGCGGCCTGGAGCAAACGGATTTTACTGGGCATTTTTATTTCCAGTCTGGTTGGAATTTTAGTGGCCGGCTTAAAAGCGGGCCTGAATGTAAAAGGGTAATTACCGAAACCCTAATTTTTTTGAGGAAAAAGACAATGGCAAAAGCAAACGCAGAAACCACGAACGAAAATACACAAGACTTTGAAGTGAATGTAGAAGGCCAAGACATTCAATTTAATGTGACCCGTTCCGATTACAACAAATTAGTGAATCAGCTTGGACCGGGTAACAAGGTGAATGCCTTCCACAATTTCCTGGTATCCACCGTCACCGATGAAAGCAAGCCAGCACTGCTAAAGGTATTAACGGATAAACCCGGCAGTGAAATTGCGATTGGCTCCGATATTTATGAAGCCTACACCCCAGATCTGAAAGTCACCGTAAAAAAGCGTTAGCCCTTGCCGACAGGATGGCGGAAAACGGGTATAGCCAACTGTGCGCCTATGCGCGTAAGTGGCTACCCGGTGAGCCGCTCACAGAAGACACCTTAGCAACCGCAACAATGTTAGAGCGGGAATACTGGAAGAACTTTGAAGCCGCCATAACCAACGGAATTGGCAAAGCCTGGAAAAAGTAGCGCAATGAGCACCAAGTTTGAAAAGCTGATGTTTCGTATTGGTTTGATCGATAAGGCCAGCGGCCCTATCGGCAAAATTGATACGCAAATGCAAAAGCTCTCCACCCGTGCCACCGTGGGCGGTGCCATGCTCGGTGGTGCGGCGGCGGGGGGCTGGGCTTTGCAGCGCTCTCTTTCCGGGCTGCTGGGGCCTTCCATCGAACTTAACCGCGCAATGGGCGAGGTGCGCAGCCTCGACGTACACGGGGAAGCGCTGGAGAAACTACAGCGCACGGCGATAGCCTCCTCTATTCAATACGGTACCAGCGCGGCAGATTTTATTCGTGCGTCTTATGATATTCAGAGCGCTATCTCTGGTTTGAAGGGCGGTGAGCTGGCCAAGTTTACCGAGGCCAGCGCGGTACTTGCGCAGGGTACAAAATCCGATGTAGCCACGATCACCGATTACATGGGCACCCTGTACGGGATTTTCCAGAAGGACGCCAAGCGGCTGGGCAAGGCCCAATGGGTGGAGCTGGTGGCAGGGCAGACGGCTAGCGCTGTGCAGATGTTTAAAACCACCGGGGCAGAGATGGCCGCCGCCTATTCCACTTTAGGGGCTGAGGGACAATCCCACGGAATTCAAATGGCCGAACAGATGGCCATTATGGGCCAGCTACAGGCCACCATGAGCGGCAGCGAGGCGGGCACCAAATACAAGGCATTCCTACAGGGCGTAGGCAAGGCACAGGGCGAACTTGGGCTTCAGTTTACCGATAGCCAAGGGCGAATGCTGCCCATGCTGGATATCCTCGGCAAGCTGCAAGGACGGCTGGCGGGTTTAGGCTCAGTGGAGCAGGGGCAACTGCTGATGAAGGCATTTGGCCGTAAAGAGGCGGTATCTCTGATTCAGCAGCTCATGCTGGATACCAAAGGGCTGGCCAATAATATTCAGGCCCTCGGCAATGTTAAGGGCATGGAAAAGGCCAGGCGTATGGCTGCCGAAATTGCCGACCCATTTGACCGTTGGCGCGAAAGTAGCAAGGCCGTACGCGGGGTGATAGGCAATGCCTTGTTACCGGTAATTACCCCACTAATTGATAAATTCACCGAGGCAAACGCAACCCTGGTGGATTGGTCTTATAAATTCCCGCACCTCACGAAAGCCATAGGCATTACCACCCTGGTAATTGTTGGATTGATTTCCATCGTGTTGCTATTTGCCGCCGTAGGTGGCGTGGTGCAATTAACCATGGCCGGTTTAATTGGTTTACAAACCGCTTGGGCAGGGGTAACGGCGCTAGGATCTGGTGCTTTGGCACTACTCACTAAAGGTCTCAAGGCTGCACGGATTGCCACTTTATTATTTAGCTTGTCTCTATACGCCAATCCCCTGGTATGGATAGCCGCTGCCGTGATCGGTTTAATTGCAGGTTTGGCGATGTTGGTCATTCACTGGGATACGGTCAAGGCTGCAACCCTTGGTTTTATTAACAGCTTTGTTGAGCGCTGGGGTGAAATTCGCAAAGCGATAGAAAGTAATCCGATAACACGGATTCTAGCGGCGCCATTCTTATTTGCCGTGGATAGCGTGGGCTTCCTGTTCAAGCAGATGATGAAAATCCCCGCGTTATTTACTCGCCTGAAAAGCTGGTTGAGCGACTTTAATTTATTTGAGGCGCTGGGCCGTGCGGCGGATTGGGCGATAGAAAAATTAAACCAGATACCGGGAATCCATATTGAGTCCAATGTGGAGAAAGAGCGCTCCAGTATTCCCAAGGTTTCAACGCCGCAATACCAGCCAAGCACGGTGCCTGCCGGGGGCATTGCTCAACAGATCCAAAACAACCAGCGCGGCGGCACACATATCGAAAAGGTAGAAGTCTATAACCCGGCGAGTGGTTATGGCTTTGTGGATGAAATGGAAATGGCGGCGGGCTAATGGTGGAACCTCAATATCAAGATTTGTTAATTGTTGGCAATGACATCGCCTTAGATGCGGTTGGCGTACCGATGGGCATTAGTGACCGCCCATCGATAGCACAGGATATTAAGCACATGATCCGCGAAAGCGGTTTATTAGTCGAATTGGTGGGTGAACGACAGGCCGATAAATGGTCCTTAAATTTATCCCGCCTTGAGAACCTTGTGGAGAGTGATACTCGTATTCAACCGGGTACGGCAAAGATCACCCGCGTAGAATCGGAAACCGTTTTAGTCAGTGCAAAAACTGTCGAGTATCAACACATAGAGTTCACCCTATGAGCGAACAGCAGTTATTTACCAATCTATTAAAAGAGGGCGGCATTCCTACCACGGAAGAGGAAGTGCGCAAGGAATTTGAAAAGGAAGTGGACGCGGAAAAAGTCGCCTTTACCAATAACCGGGAAATCTCCCCCTGGTGGCGCATGGTAACGGCGTTAATTACCAAGCCGGTAATCTGGTTGATTCACGCTTTAATTAATTCAGTCATGCCACAAATTTATGTGAAGACGGCAACAGGGCCTTTTCTGGCGTTACTGGCCGATGGGGTAAACCTAAAACCCAAGGTAAAAACCAAGGCAAAAGGATTTGTGCAGTTCGCCCGCGCGGATAGTTCCGGTTCCCTGGATGTGCCCCAGAATACGGCAATACAGAGTCCGGTGATTAACGGGCGAGTGTATACCTTACGCACGACCGCGAAAGCTACTTTTAGCGATGGGCGGGACACAGTGTTGGCTCCTGTAGAAGCTGAGGAAACCGGCAGTGCCTATAACCTGGCAGCGGGTTATTACTCTGTTTTGCCGGTGTTGTTACCGGGAATCATTGCGGTAACAAACCTTGCTGACTGGCTGGCACACCCCGGCACCGACGACGAAGACCCGGAAGAATTACGCAAGCGCATTCGGACCCAGTTTATGGCGGTGAACCAATGGCATACTGACGCGGTGTACCGCTCTTTGATCGCGGGCTTTGATGGGGTGAATGATGGCAACGTATTTTTTGATAGCAATGCACCGCGCGGCCCTGGTACAGCAAACGCCTATGTCATGTTTGAGATTGGCAATCCAGATGCCAGCTTTATTCAAAGCATACAAAGAAAAATTACTGATGAAGGCAATCACGGACACGGGGACGATTTAAAAGTATTTGCGATGCCGGAAACACAACACGATATCGCCGTAACGGTTTATACCATCGATGGCTTGAGCGGGGATACCAAGGACCATATCAAAGCAGACGTTGAAAACTATGTGAAAGCCGCATTCCGTGAAAGCCGGGAGTATACGCCAACCCTGGTGAGGCCCTGGAGCCGCTTTTCTTTTTCCCTACTGGGCGGCGAGTTACATAGACAGTTTGAGTTACTGCGCGGTGTTGATTTCAGTATTGACTACATCGTAAGCCAAATGGATCTACCGAGAATTAAAAGCCTGACGGTGACGGTCGTATGATGGATTTGAAATTGCCTTTTTGGCTGTCTGGCCCTCAGCTTTCGAAATTACGTAAAGCTTGCCAGCATTTCTGGGAGCGGGTGGAAGACTGGCTTTATTGGCCGGTGCGTCAGCTGGACCCGGAAACCTGTATACCGGGCGCCCTGCATCTGCTCGCATGGCAAAGAGGGGTCGAGCGCTTTGAAGGGGAGTCTATGCGGCTGTATCGCTTGCGCGTGAAATATGCGTTTGTGAATGCACAGGATGCGGGCAGCGTGGCCGGGCTTAAGCGTATCTTTGAACGCTTATTGATTGGTTATGTAGAAATTGAAGAGCGAATGCCCAACCGCGATTGGGATGTGATCAAACTGCATTTAACGGATTCACAGCTGGCAGACCACCCAGAACTTTTACAAATCATTTTGCGTAAGTATGGCCGACTGTGCCGCCGTTATGAATTTGAGGTTTTAACACCGATACAAGCGCAACTGCGTAGCGCGGATTGTGGCCACGATAACGGCTATTTAACAGCTTCACTGTAGGGGGAGAAAATGCCCGCAATTATTAATACCGGAGCGGCTTATATTGCCGCCAAAACCGGCGCCAGTGAGCCGGTGGAAATCACCCAGTTTGTGCTGGCGGATATTGACGGCCTGGACCATAGCCAGCCGGTCAGTCTGGCCGAAACCCTGCCCGCCGCAAACACGATTGTTTTTCAGGCGGCAGTTTCCCAAAAGGGATATTTAACCCCTGACAAGGTGGTTTATTCCTTATCCATGGATACCAGTATTGGGGATTTCCATTTTAACTGGCTGGGCCTGCTGGCCAGTGATGGCACCCTGGTAGCGGTGGCCTATGTACCGCGCACTCTAAAAGTGGCTACCGCGAACGGGATACAGGGCAACAGTATTACCCGCAATTTCCTTTTACAGTTTGCCGATGCGCAACAGGCCACAGGAATCAACGTACCCGCCGAAACCTGGCAGATTGATCTGAGTGCCTGGTTAAATGCGATGGATGAGCGAGAGCGTGTCAGTAATCGGGATATCTATGGGCGCTCCAGCTTCTTCGGTGATGGCTGGAAACTGGAGCAGGATGGCAGCAGTTATAAGTTAAAGCCTGGCATTGGCTATGTTGCAGGAATTCGCATTGTTAACGCACAGGAAATGACGATTGCGGCCCCGAGTTCTATTCCCAAAGAAATCTGCCTGGATGTTTCTCTGCAAAAGGGGGTTAATCAGGCTGTTGCTGTAATCACGATTTTTATGGGTAGCCCTGTTGATTATGTTGATGGCTCGGGAGTCCAGCATTACGTAGAAAAAATTTCCTACATTATGCCAACTGGTGCCACCTCAGACCGTCGCACCGTCTATGACGTAGGCGAGCTGGGGCTGATCAATTTTATCCTGACTCGGACTAATATTTACGTTTCCCAGCAGCAATACGCCTCCACCACCGAGCATGGCATTGTTAAACGCTCGACAAAAGCGCAGGTATTAGCGCGTGCTGATGATCAAACCTATGTTTCCCCGAAACAGTTATGGGCGGCCCTGGATCATTTAATTCCACTCAATGTCGGGGTTTTCTGGCATGGAATTATTGATGATATTCCTGAAGGTTGGGCGCTGTGCGATGGTCAGGACGGGCGACCGAATGCTATTAACAGAGTAATTGTGTGTGCGGGTGATGAATACCAGCCGGACGCTATTGGTGGCGAGGACACGCGAAGCACCAGCAGCAATGGGGCACACTCCCACGGGGCTTCCACGGCCAGCGCTGGGGCACACTCCCATAGCGGCCAGGCTAATGATGGAGGCGCACACAGTCACGGGGCTTCAACGGCCAGTGCCGGCAGCCATTCTCATAGTGCTTCTACAGGAAGTGCGGGCAGTCACTCCCATACTATTTCGGTATATAACCATACGCTGGCTACTTCTCGTATTCCATCTCACGGCCACAGTATTAACAGTGTGAAGCTCTTGAAATACCCCGGTTATGAATGGTCCAACTTCGGTCCAGATTATGACCCTGGTGACGCTGACGGGGCCACTGTGACCGGTGCCAATAATGGTGGCGGCGGAGCCCATAACCACTCGGCGGGCAGTAATTCCACGGGATCACATACCCACAGCGTAAGCATTGGTAATAACGGCACGCACAGCCATTCCGTGACGGTAAATAGTGGTGGTACTCACAAACACAGCTTATCCATTGATAGTGCTGGGGCACACTCTCACAGCGTATCTGTGAATAGTGATGGCAGCCATTCCCATTCCGTCGATGTACGCCAACGCTATTACGCGGCGGCGCATATTGTTCGAGTTGCTTAGGAGAAATCATGAAATTTTCAATTATTAACGGGGACGCCGGAGACGATACGGTGGTGGTCGATGGGGCGGCATTCCATTTTGATTTGGCCGGGCTAATTGATGATTCTATTTGGGCGGTGCAATGGAGCGATGATAGCGGCAAGCCTGAAGGGGAGATTGAGCACCGTGACGGCACCCATAAAAAATTCAAATCGATAAAACCCTTTCAAAAAATTATTGATCGCTGGCATGAAGAAAAAGCCCAAGCTGAAGAAGGTGAAGTACAGCAACAAGCTTTTTTTAAAAGCAAAGAGTATGCACTCGATGTTATTAATAATTTGGCCGGCAAGGCACGCAAGCGTTTTGTGCCTATCGGCTACGGCATGACGGATGAATACGCAAGGGTGAAAGACGCGGCGCAGCAGTTTGCAGAGGCAGGCTTTACGGGTGAAGTGCCGGCAGCGGTGCAAACCCATGCGGAAGTAAAAGGCGTTTCCCCACAGCAAGCCGCAGAAACAATTTTACAGGCTGCCAGTAATTGGAATAACGCACTGGATAAGATTCGTGAAATCCGTATTAAAGCCAAATCGGAAGTAGAAGCAGCAGGAGAAGACGCAGATTATCTTGCCATCGCTCAGCCATTTTTAGCCACATTAAAAGCCCTGGAGAATTAAGTGATGAATGTTGGAAATAAAATTAAAGATTTTTTGCGTTGGCATTTTGAACCACGCCACTTATCTACGCCGTTTGCTACGACCAATAACTTGGCGACTATTGAAGTACTCGAAGGCGGTCGAGGAGCGGTAGTGCGTGGGCATACGCATATTTATATTTTTGGTGTGCGTATTGCTAGCATCCAGCGCACTAAGCCCTGGGAGGGCTGATTTCCGATGACCTGGCAGCGCGCACAAGTCCAATTTCCCCCCAGTGCTAAGAGTCTCAGCGATGCAGTTGATGCAACCCTGGCACAAGGCAAAGGGGAAACCAGCTCGGCACTGTTGCGACTGGGGGAAATCTCCCCCAGCTTTGCGACCAACCCAACGGCGAGCACGGCAACCGGCAGTGGGGCAACTCAGAATAGCCTGGTGGATTTGTTCGGGGCAGAGATGCGCGCTTTAGTGGTTCATCCTTATCAGGAGAGCGTAGGGCAAGGGGAAAGCTATTCTCGACACCTCAGCGCGCCCAATGCGCAACAGGCCCTGGTGGCCAAGCTGGGGGACGCCTGGGACAGCCACAAGCCAGCCGGCACCCTGGAAGCCGTGTGTATCCTGATTGCAGAACAGACGCTGACCACCTTCGCCGCCAGGTTAAAAGCAGCCTGCCAGCTGTTCCCCATTTCTGAGCTGTGCGAGGCGGAACACCGCGCGGAGCAACTGTTGCGGCTGGAGTCTGAAAAGTCGGTGCTCCCTGGAGCGCCTCTAGGCGGTCACTGGAGGCCGCGCCGGCTTACCCAGTTACAGACAGCCCGTTGGGCTTCGCAAGCGATAGGGGCGGAGATTGCCAGCGCCTACGGCTACGAAGTGGAAAACACCAACCCCCTGCAGGAGCTGCAAACCCTGGCCACAAAGAAACAGCAACACCTGGATAGGGTACGGGCTGAGACGGAAACCCTAGCCGCCCGGTTTACCGGGACCGGCAATACCTATTGCCTATTTGCTACGGGAACAACCCGGCAGATTGCTAGCCGGGTAACTTCTTCGCACCCCTTTGACCACAACCACGTATTTAGTGCGGCCATGCTGTTTACCGCAGCCCCTGGAGAGCTAACCGTTTTGAAAGAGTTGTTCGGGCTATGAGATTAAATGACTTTGTACTGCGCGGCTCTGAAATCACCGTGAACGGCGTTTTACGGATTGAGACGGAATCTCTCGGCGGTAATACCAGCAGCACCGACCGGGCAAAGAATGGCATCAAGCCAAAAGCCCTGACAGTTTCCCTGGTGATTGCCTTTAATAAATCCGTCGATCTGTCAGAGCTGTTACAGCAAGCCGAATCCGTCGATGAAAACGGGAAACTGAAGGTCTTTGATATTGTGGACGATACCGCAAAGGCTATGAATATCCGGCAGGTTCAATTTAATGAGGCGTTCAATGTTCGCCAGATTCCAGAAAAGAAAGCCTGGCGGGTAAATTTCACCTTATCGGAATATTTATCTATTCCAGAAAAAGCAGAACAGCGACAAAAAACCCAGACGACCCAGCAGCAGAGCGCTAACGGTGAAGCGATAGCCGCCTCAGACACAGAACAGCAAGACGGGACAGAAACTCTAACCGGCTTTGAAAAGGTATTGAAGTTTGCCGACGATGCACTAGCCCCGGATACGGAGGAGAGTGCCGGTGCAGTTGCATAAACGGCTGACAGTGAATGGTGAAGTGGTGCCCCTCATCGATGACGATGTGCGGCTAGATTTATTTTCCCCTGGCCGCGCGGCTTTTAAAGTGCGCAGCGCCTCAAATTTAAAAGGGCTGGTGCAATTGGATTTGGGATATAACCCCAACCAGCTTCAGCGCTTTTTTATCGGCTATGTGGTGAATTGCACAGCAATAGATAGCGACCAGAAAAAGCTACTGTGTCGCGAGCTGACTGCCTCGCTTGCGCAAGTAGTCCCACTGGCTGAGCGCTATGTCACCCTGGCCGGGGTGCTGGGGGTTGTGTCTGCAATGACCGGCTTACAGTTTGTCACCGGTACGGGAAGTTATACCGACAATAAAGCCCCGGCTTTTTACAGTGCCGGGACCGGCTATTGGGTGATGGATCACTTAAGGAAAGCCTTCGGTATACCGCAATACACCTGGCAGCAGCAGGGCGACGGCAAAGTCTTTGTTGGCAGTTGGTCCAATAGTTATTGGGCGGGCCGCTTCCTGGAGCTGCCTATGGGGTTTACTACAAACTTTGGTATCGCCAATCGGGCCAGAGTGGCTTGTATTCCAAGACTGCGCCCCGGTGTGTTTTTAAATGGAAGCTATATCACCAAGGTAGAGCTTGCCGGTAATTTTATGAATCTGGCCTGGAGTGCGGACCCGTGGAACAACAAATAAACCGGATGATTGGCCGGCTCTACCCCGAAATAAAAAGCGGATTACATTTGCCGATCTTGGCCAAGGTGGTGGCAATTAGTGACCCCATGGAAAAGCCGGAACTGGCAGAAGAGTTTCGCCCCCGTTATGGCGTGGATGTGCAGGTAATAACGCCTGAAGGCAAAGCGGGGGAGAAATTGCCCATTTTCCGTAGTGTGCCGCTGCCACTACAATTTGCCGGCAATGAGCGCGGGGCTTTTGGTTTTCCGCAACCGGGCACGGTAGTTGAATTGGCTTTTGCCTATGGCCAGCCGGACCAGCCTTTTATTCGCACCGTGCTATCGCGCGGGGTAGGGGTTCCGACGCTCGACCGCGAGGATTTACTTTGGCAGCAAAGCGACTCAGTACGACAAAAGGTGGACGCCAGCGCAGAGTGGAGCCGGGAAACCCATGGGGATATTCGAGAGAAATCATTACGCAGGATTACAGAGGCCGCCGAAATTATAGCGAGCTGCGACAGTGAATGCCGACAAATACGGGAACATTCCGTAGAAGAGGTGGCTGGCGTAAAAATAATTGAAGCCCTTGGAGCTTTACGTTTCTTATCTGCTGGCGGCCTGAACTTATCCGCGCTGGATAATCTAAATATTACAACAGCCAGTGATATTAATATTTCAGCGGGCCGTGATGTAAAAGAACAGATCGGCAATATTCGCGAATCAGTGGCCAAGGACCGCCAAACCATCAAAGTAAAAGACGGCGGAAAGGTTTGGTTAGGCAGTGAATCTTTAAACGTGCTGAAGGTGTTGGAGGATTTAATCGAGGTGGTATCGGCCCTGGCCGGAACTCTCGCTACACATACGCACCCCAGTAATGGAAAAAAACCAGATCAGGATGCGGGAATTAATGGGCACAAGAGCAGTGCGGATAGTTTGAAATCTCAGCTTAGCGCGGTTCGGGCTTAAGCTGGTTATACACTTAAAAGGAGAGAGGTTATGAATAATAGAGTAAACAGATACGCCATTTTCGCAGAACGGGTTCACTTGATGAATGGCGGAGCTAAGAGCTTTAGAGGTTCTGCGCCTACTGAAGAGGCGGCAATGGAGTTAGCAAAAGAGATTGCGAAATCTAAAAAAGCGGCGTTTTATTCTTGGTTGCAGATTTTGGATATTGTGACGGGGAAGTTTACTGAGTATTCAATTGAGAGGAGTGGGGTGTTGGTAGAGAGGTGTCCCGATATATAATGATGGTACTAAATCAAAATCTAACGCCTCCTCTAGGAGCTTAAAATAACTCCCTAGGAGACGTGTGTAATAACTAAGGTGGGAGCGTTGGGTATTAATTTTCCGGAAGGACAATGTTAACGATTGTTGTTTCTCTAACTTGATGCTTGGTTGTTTATTATATTTTTCTTTCTTGATCAATACTTCGGACAGTTTTAGGGGGCGAAATAGGTAGGAACCACGGCCAGATA
>NZ_JALBWM010000116.1 GCF_023895975.1 Microbulbifer okhotskensis | reverse complement strand
ATATACGGCTGCTGCAGCAGCCTAAAGGGTGATGCACTTCAGAGTTGAATGCAGGGAACTAATGTAAACGTGATGGTATCCATTATGATAAGTATTACCTGTGCGCCGACCAGAATAAACCAGGCATTTGTTCCATAGCGCATAAAAAGCCAAATTAAATAGATGGGCAAAGCCAGTGCTGCTATCACATTGAATAACAAAAATTCGAATTGGTGGAAAAATTCCTTTAAATTGACCCTATTTTTAAATGGATTAATAAATTGAAGGTACTTGCGATAGCGTAGACGGATAGCATCTCTCTCCCAGCGAAAGCGCTGACGAGTTAATGCAGGAATGTCTGTGGGGCAATCTGACAGGCAAATTGCCTCTTGTGCAAAAGCTATTTTCCAACCGTAATTACGCAGGCGTAAAGTAATGTCCAGATCTTCGCCGCCGCCAGCATCAAATCCGCCAACCTCCTGTAGGGCTGTATTTCTAAAAGCGCTGAAAGCACCGGAGGAACAGGTTACCTGGTCTAGCATTGAAAGCGCATGCTTCCCCAGCGAGATGCTGACAAGATATTCAATGGCCTGGAAGGTTGTCAGAATATTAGTGGTGTCGTTACGTATAAATATATTCCCGGAAACCGCACCTACTTTGGGGTCTTCAAAATCTTGCATAATATGTTTTATGGCATGGCGGTCCAGCGAGCTATCGGGGTCGAGGGCGATAATAAATTCCCCTGTGGAGAAGCGCTCACCCAAATTCATGGCGGAAGCTCGACCACCACGTAAATCTGTGGCATGAGCGTAATAAAAATGGCTATTTTTTTGTAATTTCTTAATTTTGTTTCGGGTGTTGTCCAGTGATCCGTCACTGACAATTATGACCTCATCAGGTGGGTAACTTTGCTCCTGTAAAGATGCAGCGCAGGATGCAATAGTTTCCGCCTCGTCATGTCCTGGGATAACGACAGACACCCTTCCCAGTGAGTTGATATCTTGGTCAAAGTCAGCGCGTGTTTTTAAAAAGAATACTGAAGTAAAAAAAGAGAGTAGGTAGCGGGGTATCTCCAGGATCAATACTATCCAGAACATCAAGAAAAGCGAGGTGTAACTTTGAGATATTAGATAAGTTATACCGTTGCTCATTGTTTCCCACATCAAATAAGCTCCTCGGGCCCAAGAACCTTAAAGAAGGGACCTATATCCAATCTGATGGACGAAACTGCCAGATTGATCATTTCTTTCCGGTCCTGGAGGATGTCTTCTTTGGATATTCCATGCAAAACCATATAATCCTCGTATTTCCCAATAATAAAATCTTCTTTTTTGATGCCTTCATAGGCTCGGCATAGAACCCCGTGAAGATTTTCTATAAATTGGCGGCGAGTTTGTAACATTTGCCGGGGGCCATGTTCAATTTCTATTTCATGAGCATGCTCGTAATTAATGTTGACTAGGCAAAAGATCGTGTTGTCTTCTTTCCAAAATCTAGTCGCTTTATTAAGCTCAACAATAAGAGTGAATGGAAGGTCCGCAAATAGGGGGTTGTGTTGTGTGAAGTCCAGAAAAGCGTAACCAGCACGTAAATAACTGCTGGCCCTTTTTGTGAGATCATAGCTGTGTATGTCTCCTGTGCGGACAGATTCGCTGTCGGTATCCATTTTACAATTGAGGCATAGAAAGCCGATTTCAACCTCAGAGCTGGCATGGCCGCAAGCATTACAAATGAGTAGTGTACCGGGTTTATCATAATCACTGCCGAAGTGCAGAAGCTCCTTTCTACATTTTGGACAGATCAGATCTTCGCCTTCCCTAAAGTCAGCCTCACGACCTAGATAGGCGCAGCTAAAGTGGTGCAAATAGAAGTCTTCGACTAAATTAGATGATCGGCATACAGCGCATTCTTCGCGCACATTAAATTGGGATGCACCACATCCGTTACAGATATGCCGGCGATCAAAAAACTTCCCTTGCAGAAAGCCTGATTCAATCAACTTCTCACTTTCCGTAACAACCGTAGTGCTGTCCAGGATAATATTAAAGTCGACGGTCGCTCTTGAGGTAGGGCTGTAATGAGGTGTAAGACTGACACCAGAAACAAACAATCGCGCTAAAAGTTTGTCACTGTCTTTTTGTGTGGTATGGAAATCCTGATGGATCTGTGCGCGGCGATAATGGAAGTCGTCGATAACTTCACCAACAACCGATGTATCTTGTGCGCTGAGTATCGAGCAATCCAGGTCAGATTTTTCACCTATCTTGCCAGTTAAATCGATAACAGGAAGGAGGTATAAGCCCCCACGCATGTGCCAAATATGGGTTAATTCATCTGCACTTGGCGTTTCTTCTATTAATATCGCGTCCTTTGCTTCCCCGGCATGCGATGTGACTTTAGAGTCACCGGGCCAGCGAAAAAAACTATATTCATCACTTAGGAATGAGATACCAATTCCTCCACGCCAATAGAGCGCTCAAGTTCTAAAGCACACGGGTATTTAGTAAGAGAGCATGTTTCATTCAGATTTTTGATAGCCTAGAGCCGGTCCTTTTCAGATAAATGGTCTTTCCATAACCAAGTGTCATTGCCTGTCTTTAATCGTTACTATCTGTTGAAACATCAATAGGTTGAGGAGACATCCTGAGCCGTTATAATGATTAAAGAGTCAACTGCACCGGTTGCTGATCAACAAAAATGTATCAAGTGCCTTTTGAAGTATTAAACCCCTGGGGACCAAAGAAAATATAGATGAAATTTTCAGCAGTTGGTTAAAGCTGTGTAGAGTTCGATACCAGTACATTCGGCTACTGTTTTTCATTTTACATGTGGGTTTATTTTGAGGCTTGCGCAGGCAGGGAAGGGCCCACATTAATGTGTCATATCTGGGTATCGATACACCGCTGAAGTTGGGGTTTGGGTTCGAAGAGGCTTGTAGGCGCTTGGTGCAGATTTTGTATAGAGGCTAGGTGGAATGGTTGTGTAGCTAATTTATAAAGCGTTCAATGAAAAGGTCAAACCAGTCGATTTTTAGTGTAATAGTAACCTTTTCATTTACGGGAAATTTGGATGGATCTAGTAGAGCAATTTTTGCCAACTGATTCCGTGAGGTTGGTTTAAAGGTATTTTGGAATTCTTGTGGTAAGGCGGCGGAAAGGGGAATCATCTCAATTAATACTCCTTTATCTTTGAAGCGTCCTCCTGCGATCAAAACTTCCATTCCGGGTTTGATGGCAAACTGGTACTGGTTGGGTAGGTAAGCCAGTACGTAAGCCTCACCAGTATAAATCTCCATAAGTGGCTCACCCGCATCGTACACATTGCCTACATGGGGAATTGATGCGCCCACCAGGCCCTTTGTAGGACTCTGTACAATGCCGTTGTTATAGTGCTCCTCCAGCTTATTTAAGGCCTGTTCAGAACGCTGTAATGCTTCATCAACTGCTTTACGTTTGCCCTCCAGTGTGGTGCTCTCTATTTGAAGTTTTACAAGGGTTTCATTGGCTTCAAAGTTATCTTTTAACACATCCTGATAGCTTACTTCACTCACTACACCTCGGTTTGCCAGTTTGTTGATCCTGTTTACAATCCGCCCAATCTGCTCCTTGCGCTCCTTAGCGGGCACTATTAATTGCTTGGCGGTTTCTGCCAGTAAAGTGAACTCAGCTGCTATTTGCATAAGGTTAGCTTGGCGAGAGGAAAGGTCGGCAATTCGTTCCAGTAGCTCCATCGATTCAATTCTTAATAATAGCTCACCCGCTTGGACAGACTGTCCCTCATTAATAGCAACCTCAACAACTTTAACCAGGTAGCCCATTTCTATAACACTTTGATCGCGGAGTACCAGACCATCGCTTCTCAATAAAAACCAGTCTCCCCAGATGTATCGAATAACACCAATAGCAAAAAGAACCAATAGTAATAGATAGATCCGCCGGCTGGCAGAGCCGCGAGTTTTCCGCTGCTCGCTTTCAAAGCTATCTGGTCGAAGTCGCTTCCGCAGAGCCTTCATTTAAATTACTCGCGGACACGATGTACTTTTAAGGGGGCAAAGGAGTCCTTATAGGATGTTTTGAATATCCACTCTTGCACGTAGGCATAGAGTCGAACCACTCGCATAAAATTGACATAAAAGATGCTATAAGCCGGAATGTATGGCCACAAGGGGAGTGCTTTGACTTTTGGTGTCGCATAGGAGGCCAAGGCAAAGGTGATAATGTCAAGTATGATCAGCGCAACTTGCGCTCCGGCGAGGATAAACCAACCGTTTGATCCGTAACGTGCAAATAGCCAAATCATATAGACTGGCAAAGCAATTGCTGAAATGACATTGAATATAAGAAACTCATATTGGTGAAAAAACTCTCTTAGCTGCATTCCCTCTCGGAAAGGATTGATGAAATGAAGGTATTTTCGGTAGCGGAGACGAATGGCGTCTCGCTCCCAGCGAAAACGTTGCCGAACTAATATGGCAATGCTTGTAGGGACATCGGTGTAGCAAATTGCTTCTGGAGCAAATTCTACTTTCCAGCCATAATCACGCAGGCGGAAAGTAATATCGAGATCTTCGCCACCGCCAGCATCAAAGCCACCAATTTGATTCATGGCCGTAGTTCGGAAAGCACTGAAGGCTCCTGATGCACAGCACATCTGGTCGAGCATGGCGAGTGCGTGTCGGCCCATGCAGATACTGATGACATATTCAATCGCTTGGAAAGTACTCAGTACATTATCTGTCGCGTTTCGTACAATGACATTGCCAGAGACCACGCCAACCCTTGGGTCTGCAAAACCTTGCATTACATTTTTCATCGCATGGCGGTCAAAGGTGCAATCACAGTCAATCGAAACAATGAAATCTCCCTTTGAAAATCGCTGCCCTAAATTCAGTGCAGAGGCTTTTCCCCCACGTAATTCAGTGGCATGAGCACCATCTAAGCGACCTTGATTTTGAAGAAAATGAATGTCTTCTCTGGTTTTGTCTGTGGAGCCATCGCTGACTGCGATAATTTCATCCGGGGTATAACTTTGTTCTTGTAATCGTTCTCCACATTTTCCGATAGAGCCCTCTTCATTATGGCCAGCGATAACAGCCGTCATTTTACCCAGGGACTTTATATCTTCTTCATACTCCGGCGTAGGCGAAAAGAAGAATACAGCGGTGAAAAAAGACATCAGGTATCGAGGAAATTCCAAAACAACGACAATCCAAAACATAGTAAAGAGCGTGCCGTAGCTTTGGGTAATCAAGAATGTAATACCATCATCAATCGTTTCCCACATTTAAAGACTCTCCTTGGCATCAATACTTAATCTGCTGCATGGAAAAATATTAACTGAAGAGAAAATGTGTGGACCTGATGCTGTTTTGTATAAGGTGATATAGCTGTATGGCTGTTGATGGCAAGTAGACTTGCGCTGAGGGCAGTAATTTTGTGCAGGGTGGGGGGAGGACAAATACAACAACTTCCCTGCACTAATTTTTACTTCTTTTATACAGTGCTCGTTACCATGATTTGAATACTCTAGAGATCTTACTCTTGACTTCCATTCGCTGGTAAGGGCTTTCAGCGTACTGATAATTAGGGTTAGGCCCAACGTATATGCCCCCTAAGTTTGACTACTTGTATCGAACTGGTTCTGTTGTTACCGTCGGGATTTCTGGGGAATAGGGTGGAGCTCTGCCCAGTTTTGAGTAATTGGCAACCATAAAATTCTCCGGGTTGAAAACCCTACCTCTGCGATTGACAGTATAGTCCACGGTGGTTTGAGGTGCCGTTAGCAGGATGGATTATGCGGTGGGGGGCTGGAGACCTGTTGCGAAGTTGGCAATCAAGTCGTCAATATTTTAGCGAACCCTTCAGTCTCCCTTTTCATATGAGTGTCTGCTCGGTCGCATTAAGTACTGCAACCAACAAGAATGGCCAAGCTGTCCGACTTTATCGTATTCAGGATCAATGGCTGACAGAAAACTTAGCCATAGTTCAAATATCCTGCTGGCAGGAAAGTGCTAAAAGCTGATTCATAGTGCAAATGTTAAGGGTCTGCTTTTCCGTATTTTTGAAAGCAGACCGCCAGTAGGATCGATAAATTAATGGATTTATTTAGAGCGCAGTATCCAGACCGGAATTTCCGTCTAGTTTGAGTGGGGTGTGGGGGAAGTTTGGCTGGCGCTTTTGGAATGAAAGAATAGAGGTGTTCTGAATGACACCACCATCAATGTTGATGGATCGCCGAATCGTCTCATTTTGCTGCCATCCATCGCGACCGGCCAGTACGGCTGGCAGGTAAACGATAAGAGCGGCAGAAATTGAACGCGTGGCGCTATCCCAAAAATAGCTGGGGGTATGGTCCACAGCATAATAATCAACACCTGCATATTTACATATTGGATTCTCGAAAGAAGTTGGTTTGGCAAAAAAGAAACCCATCCCCTCATCACAGCTAACGTCAATAATAAGACTGTTGGTCTTGAGGCATTGGCTTTCTTCTTTAGTAACAAAGTCAGTAGGATTTTCGGTATCTTGAAATATGCCGTTTACAATAATATCTGCCTCGCCTATCAGATCAGTGAGCGGTTGCACAGATCCATCGTGTTCTACTACCACCATGCGCGCCTCGCCCTCCCGGCCAGTCCGGACTCTGACATAATGACAATCGAGCACCTCTTCACGTACCTCGTGGTCAGGCCGCTGAATACAAATAGTGATATCTCTAAAACCGTGTGCCTTTAGAGCATAGATGGCGCCACGACTAACGGCACCAAAACCGAAGATGACAATTTTCCGTTGGTTGCCATAATGTCCATCGATACCTTTAAGTTGTAAGGCATGTATGACACCGCAATAACCAGCCATTTCATTATTTTTATAAAAAGTATGGCGCCCTCTGTGCCCGTCGGGCGACCAAACATACATATCCTCAAAGGCAATGAGTGTTTGCTTACGATCAATCGCGACCTGGGTGATTTTCTCTTGTTGCACGCAATGGACATAGCCCCAAAGCGTTCCGCCTTCGCGAAGCTCTTGTAAATCGGCCAAAACTGGCTTGTTAATAATAACAGAACCAATACTGGCGAGTAATTCGTGACGAGAGGCAATGCCACCGGTCATAGCCGCAATTTCTGAGTCTTCAATACCAAAAGGGGTACCATAGCCCTCTTCAAGTATTAGCTGGCGACGAAGGGGTTCAGGAATACGGTGTAGATGCTGGGGATGGATTGGATAGCGCCTTTCATCTACCTTTCTTGAAGTCCCGATAACTCCCATTAATGGCATATCCATATTGCTGATACCTTGTAATTAATAAATTTTCATGAATGTATTTTCATAAATGAATTTTCAATCTCGCCAATAGGGATTTTCTTGTGCTTTGCCAAGAATTTTCCAGTAAATAAGTGGCTCTGTAGGAGTGACGAGTATGTTAATCCAAAGCACACTAACATATCCTTGGAGCTTCTACAGTTTTAATCGCTGTGCAAAGTAATTTATTGATGTAAATTGTATGGACGTATGAGGGGCTTGTATAAAAGTGCATTTTGCATGACTCAGTCAAAAACCCTTTTATTTTCTCATCACCCGTAACCCGTTAAACACCACTAACAAGCTGGTACCCATATCGGCAAATACTGCCATCCACATGGTAGCTTCGCCCGCAAATGCAAGAACTAGAAATACGGCTTTAATACCCAAGGCCAGGATAATGTTTTGCCAGAGTATTCGAGCGGTGGAACGGGAGAGCTGGATAAATGTGGCGATTTTTCCAATGTTGTCATCCATCAAAGCGACATCGGCGGTTTCTATAGCTGCATCTGTTCCGGTGGCTCCCATGGCAAAACCGATATCGGCGCGAGCTAGGGCAGGGGCATCGTTAATCCCATCGCCAACCATGCCCACTTGACCGGCGCCCGCCAGGGATTCAACTTCGCGCAGTTTATCTTCCGGCAGCAAATTGCCCTGGGCGCGATCGATACCCACTTGCTGGGCGATGGCGTCAACAGTGTGTTGGTTGTCCCCGCTGAGCATAAGGGTTTTAACGCCTAGTCGGTGTAAGCTATCGATGGCGTTACGGCTTGATTCCTTCACGGTGTCTGCCACGGCAAACATAGCCAGCACAGAGTTTTCCCTGAGCAGCATAACGACAGTTTTCCCTTCAGCTTCGAGGGTGCTTAGTTGTTGTTCGAGGTCTGGTGTACAGATACCCAATTCTTCAAGTAGTCGATGGTTACCTAGATAGCACTGCTCTCCATTAACCCGTCCTCTAACCCCTCGGCCCACCAAGGCCTCAAAAGACTCTACTTCATGCAAGCGTCCGTGAGGGATTTGTACAAACTCCATGACGGCTTTGGATACTGGATGATCAGATCGCTCGGCGAGGCTTGCCGCCAGTATCTGCGCCTCCTCTGCGGCGATCGGAACCAGAAGCTGAAAATCGGTGACTGTCGGTCGGCCATGGGTGATGGTTCCGGTCTTGTCCAGGGCGAGCCAGCGAAGTTTTCGGCCCTGCTCAAGGTACGCCCCTCCCTTGATCAATATACCGTGGCGGGTGGCTGAGGCTAGACCGCTAACGATGGTCACCGGGGTGGCAATAACCAGTGCGCAGGGGCAGGCAATGACCAATAGCACCAAGGCTCGATAGATCCATTCCATCCAACTACCGGCAAGGAACAGCGGGGGTAGTAATGCGGTTGCTAAGGCAACGGCAAATACCAGTGGGGTGTACCAGCGGGCAAATTGGTCGACAAAACGCTGAGTGGGTGCGCGGCTACCTTGTGCGGCCTCTACGGCGTGAATGATTCGCGCAAGCAGGGCGTCATTGGCAGTGGTCGTCGATCGATACTCCAACGCGCCGGATTCGTTGATACTACCGGCGAATAGAGTATCTCCGGCGGTTTTATCGACCGGGAGGCTCTCCCCTGTGATAGGGGCCTGATTGACAGCAGAATTGCCGCGAACCACCTTGCCATCCAGGGCGATACGCTCGCCGGGGCGGACCCGGATCAAGGTACCCAAAGGGACGGATTTGGCTGACATGGAAGCCCATTCGCCGTCCGGGCCCTGTACCGTGGCAGTTTCAGGTGCCAGGTTCATCAGTTCGCGAATGGCATTGCGAGCGCGATCTAGTGACTTGGCTTCTATTAATTCAGCCAGGGTGAAGAGCACCATGACCATTGCCGCTTCCGGCCAGTGCCCAATCAGGAGTGCACCAGTGACCGCAATGGACATCAGTGCATTCATATTCAGGTTGCGATTCCTAAGTGCGATCCAACCCTTCTTGTAGGTTGTAAGGCCGCCGCCCGCAATGGAGGCAAGGGCCAAAATCATTACCAACCCGCTGTTGCCGCCCTGGAGCCAAAAGACCACCTCAGAGGCCACGGCTGCTGCACCGGCGCCCGTTAACAGCCACCAGTTTGCTGGCGCAACTGGGGGCGCTGAGTCCGTATCACCTTCTGTGGCGATTCGCGCATCCAGATCCAGCGGAGCGAGACTATTAAGGATATTGCTTTCCATGCCAGGCGCATGGCGCACCTGTAGTATTCGCTGGACCAGATTAAAGTCCAACTGATAGATACCCGGCATATTGGAAAGTTTGGCACGGATCAGGCCCTCTTCAGTAGGGCAATCCATTTTGCTGATGGAAAAAAGGGAAAGATCCCCTTTGTCGCTGTTATTGGTGTTTTGAGTAGGTGGGGTTAGGGCGCTGGTAGAATCGCCACAGCCACAACTGGAATCGCGTTTGTCCATGATTCTCTCTCGGATAGCTCAGTCGATGAGCCGGTATTACAATCCCTCTAGTAACTATAGAGTCAAGGGGGAGGGTCATGGGCTACAAGATTGGCGAAGTTGCCAGGAAAGTTGGCTGTAAAGTGGAGACAATACGCTTCTATGAGAAAGCCGGATTATTACCAGAGCCCTCACGCTCGGCCGGTAATTTTCGTCTCTATTCTGATTCACACTTGGAGCAACTCCGTCTTATTCGTCACTGCCGTTCGCTGGACATGTCGCTCGATACTATTCGAAACCTACTCAAACTCAGGTTGCATGCGGCTGAGAACTGTAGAGAAATTAATGATTTGGTAGATGCGCATATCTGCCGTGTAGAAGCGCAAATGAAACTCCTAACACATTTGCGTGGTAGCTTGCAGAAGCTGCGCAGTCAATGCAGTGGGCCTGAAGCTAGCGGCACTTGTGAGATACTGCTTGAGCTTTCCGGCTGCGAGTGTCATGGAGCGGGGGTAGGCTCATGACAGGTCTGGGTAATATAAGCGTGTTTTGGGGTTTTGAAAAACCAGTGGGAATCTCTCTTGAGTAAAATTCGGATCACAATCACTGTATTAATGATGGTTGGCTTTGTTCTGGGTATCTGGGCATTTTTTGTGGAACCCAAAAGTTTCAAAGTGCGCGAGCAGGCGATAACCATTGACTCTTGGCCCAAGGCCTGTAATGGCAAAAGGGTGGCGGTACTTGCAGATTTACACGTGGGCTCCCCCTACAGGGGGATCGAAAGCCTTCAGGATTTGGTGGCCAAGGTAAATGCGAGCCATCCAGATTTAATCCTGCTGCCTGGGGATTTTGTGATCCAGGGCGTTGCAGGTGGCTCCTTTGTCGCTCCAGAGGAGGTGGCTCGGGTGTTAAAAGAATTAAAGGCTCCCATGGGGGTCTTTGCCGTACTGGGCAATCATGATTGGTGGCTCGACCCGAAAAGGGTCGAGCGAGCTTTTACGGATCAAGGCATCTCTGTTCTTGAAGACAGATCTGTAACACTAAATAGCGGTAAGTGTGAACTGCGCCTAGTGGGGATCAGTGATTTTTGGGAGGGGCCTCACGATATCGTGAAAGCGATGAAAGGTATCGCTGACAGTGAAGCGGTATTGGCCTTCACGCATAACCCGGATATCTTTCCTGCATTGCCTGTTGGTATCTCATTAACCATTGCCGGGCATACCCACGGTGGCCAAGTCTACCTGCCGTTTATTGGGCGCCCGATCGTGCCTTCTAGCTATGGGCAGCGCTATGCCATAGGGCATATCGTTGAAAGTGGCAAACACCTTTATGTGAGCCCAGGAGTGGGAACCAGTATTCTCCCGGTGCGTTTCCTGGTGCCGCCTGAGGTCACTTTGTTATCGATATCCAGTGACCTGTGATTGGATAGAACTTGGTGTGTATGGTGATGTGGTTTGGCAGGTATGGAATGGGCGGTGTGGCATACAATAGCGGCCCGGAGTAAGACCAAAAGGACTGGTTAAATGATAACGATTAAACGCAAAGTTTTATTTGGAGATTGCGACCCCGCGGGAATTGTATACACCCCGAAATTTTCGAATTTTGCACTGGAGGCAACCCATGATGCAATGGCAGTTTTACTGGAGGGGCCGGCTATTGCGAGAATGAAACAGTTGGGTTTCCTCACGCCTGTAAGAGCATTTAACCTGGAATTTCTATTCCCTGTGACATGGGATCAAGAGTTAAATATCCATGTCACTGTTTCAGAGATTGGCAATCACTCATTTACGTTTCTCACACGGGGGGTTTTGGGTGATGGCGTACTGGCTTTTACCGCGAGTATTACTTATGTCACTTTATCAGCCACAGAAAAATTGAAGACCCCATTGCCAAAGTATCTCAGGGAAGCTCTGGTTCAGGCTAGGCCACCGGTAAAGGTGTGAGTACTCAGGCTAGGGAGCGCTAGTTTCAGTTTCCTTTTGAAAAATCGTTGTGGGAACGCCCTTTACCCCAGAATAGAAAATGATAAGGGTCGCTGGCTCATCACCTTCATTGCGCCCAAAGTGCCACTTATCGGTCACCTCGATATACGCCTTTCCCTCACTCAGGGTTAAGGTTTCACCTCGGTCCGCGAGGGTCACTTTTAAGGAGCCTTTAGCAACATAGACACTATTAAGTACTGGATGCTTGTGCGTTGGAAGCCGTGCACCAGGTGCAATGGTCACACGCACAATACTAAGTTCAGGCTGTCCTGCTGGCGCTTGGGACAAAGTGTCTCCCGCCCAGTCTTTGGTGGATGATACAAGTGTTTCAAATTTTACGCCCCGCATGTTTTCTTGCAAAAAGGCACCTACGGGAAGTAATAGCAATAAAGCCAGCGGAATGAGAGGTTTCCGAATATTCATGATGTCACCCTGGGCTATTAATGACTTGTTACTGCGTCGGATTGAGGGCAATAAAAATATAGGTATTAACGCTCTAAATACGCTGCAGTTGCCATGCCGCCCGCCGTGCACACGCCAATGATGAGTTATAACCGAATCTGGTGTTTGAGGGTTTGAAAGAAAGTAGCGTATCTGGT